>JAEDKI010000234.1 GCA_016295895.1 Clostridiaceae bacterium
TTTATGTGGAGATAAGGAGGTAAGCTTCAATGGATGTTCACAAGAATTATTTTGACCGTGTTCACAAATGGGGTATCCTTTGGGATATCGGCGCATTGCTTATGCTCCTCTGCATTCCCGTTGCAGTTTCATTTTATCTCGGCGCATGGCCGGCAGGTTCGGTTCTTGCCAAGGTTATGCCGAAGCTCATGGCGCTCTATTGGCTGACGGGCGTTGTTGAGGTTGTAACATATGTTCCCATGCTCGGCGCAGGCGGAACCTACCTCAGCTTTGTTACGGGCAATATCACTAACTTAAAGCTTCCCTGCGGACTTTCCGCAATGGAAAATGCAAATGTCCGCCCGAACACCGAGGAGGGCGAGGTTATTTCAACAATTGCCATCGGCGTTTCTTCAATCGTTACAACGCTGATTATCGCCGTTGGTGTTCTTGCGTTTTCGCCCGTTCTGCCGAAAATCACGGCTGAGGGTTCGGCGTTCAAGCCTGCATTCGAGCAGATTCTGCCCGCATTGTTCGGCGCATTGGGCGCAAGCTACTTCGCAAAGCATTGGAAGCTCGTTTTTGCTCCCGTAATCGTTGGCGTAATCGTTCTGCTTTTTGCCCCCGGAATGGGAGTCGGAACGCTCATGTTTATAACGATTGTTGCCGCCGTTGCGGTTGCACTGCTTCTTTATAAGAAAAATTGGTTATAATAAATTCAGTCATTTAATGATTTGTTGTGCAAAATACCACTTGATATTGAGCCCGTTTTGGTTTAATATATTACGGATGTACTTTATCACCCTTTTTGAAAGGAGAAACACATTATGATTAATTATTCTCGTGAAGTACAGGAAATGTGCTGCGTTGCCAAGGGACCCAACCACGGCCCCGCTCCGATCCCCGAAGAAGGCAAATGGGTTAAGGCATACGAAATAAAGGATATTTCCGCTTTCACACACGGCGTTGGCTGGTGCGCACCTCAGCAGGGCGCCTGCAAGCTCTCGCTGAACGTCAAGAACGGCATCATCGAGGAAGCTCTTGTTGAAACAATCGGCTGCTCGGGCATGACTCATTCAGCAGCTATGGCTGCCGAGATTCTCCCCGGCAAAACGATTCTTGAAGCTCTCAACACAGACCTTGTCTGCGACGCTATCAACACCGCCATGCGTGAGCTCTTCCTCCAGATTGTTTACGGCCGTTCACAGTCCGCTTTCTCAGACGACGGTCTTTCAGTCGGCGCAGGCCTTGAGGATCTCGGTAAGGGACTCCGCTCACAGGTCGGCACAATGTACGGCACAAAGGTTAAGGGCGTTCGCTACCTTGAAATGGCTGAGGGCTATGTCACAAGACTTGCTCTTGACGCTGACGATCAGGTTATCGGCTATGAGTTCGTTTCACTCGGCAAGATGACCGATTTCATCAAGAAGGGCGACACACCCAACGACGCATACAGCAAGGCTCTCGGCACTTACGGCAGATTCAACGAAGCCGTTAAGTATATCGACCCCAGAAAAGAATAATAGTAAGAGGAGGTAAATTACAATGGCATTATTTGAAAGCTACGAAAGACGAGTTGACAAAATCAACTCCGTTCTTGCAGAATATGGCATTTCTTCAATCGAAGAATGTAAGGAAATCACTCTTGCAAAGGGCGTCGATTGCGACAAAATAGTAAGAGAAACTCAGCCCATCTGCTTTGAAAACGCTGTCTGGGCTTACACGGTAGGTTGCGCCATCGCTATCAAGAAGGGCTGCACAAAGGCTGCGGACGCAGCAGCAGCTATCGGCGAAGGACTTCAGTCCTTCTGCATTCCCGGCTCGGTTGCAGATAACAGAAAGGTCGGTCTCGGCCACGGCAATCTCGGCAAAATGCT
Source organism: Clostridiaceae bacterium (assembly GCA_016295895.1). Taxonomy (GTDB): domain Bacteria; phylum Bacillota; class Clostridia; order Oscillospirales; family Acutalibacteraceae; genus CAG-177. The sequence goes on from JAEDKI010000234.1 coordinate 1,857, forward strand.
TCTTTCAGAGGAGACAGAGTGCTTCTGCTTCCTTGCAGGTCACGAATCCTTTGCGGCTGCTGAGGGCGCAATCAAAATCGCTCTTAACGCAAACAAGGTCAGAACACAGCCCCTTAAGGTTATTCTTAACGGACTTGGCAAGGATGCCGCAATGATCATTTCAAGAATCAACGGCTTCACCTACTGCAAGACCGAGTTTGACCCCTACACCGAAACAGTTACGGTTGTTGAGGAAAAGGCTTATTCAACCGGCGACAGAGCAAAGGTCAGATGCTACG
>JAEDKI010000235.1 GCA_016295895.1 Clostridiaceae bacterium
ATTACGGATATACCGTATAACCTCGGGGCTAATGCCTACGCTTCAAATCCGTCATGGTATAACGGCGGCGACAATGCAAATGGTGAAAGCAAGCTTGCGGCGAAATCGTTCTTCAATTGTGACGGTCAATTCAAAATTGCGGAATATTTTCATTTCTGCAATCGGCTTTTGAAAAAAGAGCCAAAAGAAAAAGGGCAAGCCCCGGCAATGATTATCTTTTGTGCTTTCGAGCAGATGCAAACCGTCATTGAATACGGCAAACGATATGGATTCAACAACAGCTATCCGCTTGTGTTCATCAAGAATTATTCCGCTCAGGTACTTAAAGCGAATATGAAGATTGTCGGAGCAACTGAATATGCGGTTGTTCTTTATCGTGACAAGCTTCCGAAATTCAACAACGGCAGACAGCTTGACGAAAACGGAAAACCAATCAGAGGAACAGGCAAGATGATTTTTAATTGGTTTGAATGGCATCGGGACAGCTCCAAAGAGTATCCGAAAATTCATCCCACACAAAAACCCGTCAGTCTGCTGAAACAGTTAATCGAGATATTCACGGATGAAGGCGATGTCGTGATTGACCCATGCGCAGGTAGCGGAACGACGCTCAGAGCCGCCGCCGAACTCGGCAGAAATTCATACGGATTTGAGATTGACAGGCATTTCTATACCGAAGCAAAAGAAAAGATGCTTGTTATTCCGGAGGATATGCAAATCAGATTTGAAGCAAAAGAATAGCCGCTCACCGATGGGCTTCGGTAAAGCGGCAAAAGAAAAGATTTTGTAATTTTATTCTATCAGAAAGAAAGGATTTTGTCAATGAGTATTAAAATTAACAGCCTTGAGCTTGAAAATGTCAAGCGTATCAAGGCGGTAAAGCTTGAGCCGTCACTAAACGGATTAACAGTTATCGGCGGCAAAAACGGTCAGGGAAAAACCTCGGTGCTTGACGCCATAGCCTGGGCACTCGGCGGAAATAAATTCAGACCGTCAGAGCCTGCAAGAGAAGGCTCGGTTATCCCGCCGTCGCTTAAAATCGTGATGAGCAACGGGCTTGTGGTTGAGCGCAAAGGCAAAAACAGCGATTTGAAAGTCATAGACCCCGAGGGCAGAAAGTCCGGTCAGCAGCTTCTTGACGAATTTATTTCGGCTCTTGCGTTAGATTTGCCGAGATTTATGAACGCAAGCGCAAAGGAAAAAGCAGATACTCTGCTTAAAATCATCGGCGTAGGCGATAGACTTTATGAACTTGAACGCTCCGAAACCGAGCTGTATAACCGCCGTCACACAATCGGTCAGATTGCCGACCAAAAAGCAAAATTTGTCAAGGAAATGCCGTCATATCCCGATGCTCCGGCAACACCCGTTTCTGCTTCGGAGCTTATAAAGAAACAGCAGGATATCCTTGCCCGGAACGGCGAAAATCAGCGTAAGCGACAGCACCTTGCAGAAATTGAAAAACATGCAAACGCCATTTCCGCTGAAATTGACAAGCTTCAAAAGGAGCTGACCGTAACTCTCGCCGACCTCGAAACGGCAAGAAAATCGGCTCTCTTCCTCAACGACGAATCGACCGCCGAAATCGAGCAAAGCATTGCCGAAATCGAGCAAATCAACATAAAAGTCCGTGCAAATCTCGATCGCGAAAAAGCCGACGAGGAAGCAAAGAACTATATTCACGAATACGAGGCTCTGACAAGTCAAATTGAAGATGTACGCAAGCAGAAATACGATTTGCTTCATTCTGCTGAGCTTCCGCTTGAGGGTCTTTCGGTTGAGGACGGCGAGCTGACATACAAGGGATACAAATGGGACAACATGAGCGGTTCGGAACAGCTCAAGGTTTCAGCCGCAATCGTCAGAAAGCTCAATCCCGAATGCGGATTTGTGTTGCTCGATAAGCTTGAGCAGATGGACGCTGACACTCTTAACGAATTCGGCGCATGGCTTGAATCCGAGGGCTTGCAGGCAATTGCAACCCGTGTCAGCACCGGCGGCGAATGCAGCGTAATCATCGAGGACGGATATATCAAGGAAGAAACGGCGGCAGAGCTGCCGAAATGGGGAGGTGTTAACTGATGAACATAACTTCAGGCAGAAAAGACTGCGCACAGA
>JAEDKI010000001.1 GCA_016295895.1 Clostridiaceae bacterium
AACAATTTTATGGATTTTTTTAACGAACGGACAGGTTGCGTCGCAAATTTCAGAGCCAATGCCGATAAGCTCGTCATAAACGCTTTTTGCAACTCCATGGGCACGGATAATGACGGTTTCATCTTTTTCTGCCTGAGAAGGAGAAGAAATAATTCTTATCCCCTTTTTTTCAAGCTCCGATGTTACAAATCCGTTATGAATCAGTTCGCCGAGAGTTGCGGCTTTTTTTCCTTTTTCGGCAAGCTCATAAGCCATTGTAACCGCTCGGTCAACTCCGAAGCAAAAGCCCGCTGTTTCGGCAAGAGTTATTCGCAATGACCCATCTCCCAAAGCTCGATAATCTTATCCATAACAAAAGCGGCGGCATCTTTAATCTCGGTGCGGGTGCTGTCGTCATTCAATCCGAGTTCTTCAAAGCGGATTATGTTTCCGAAACGGATGGTAAGCTTTGTGTGCTTTTTCATATCGTCCGATGAATATATTGAAACCGGAAGAATATCGGAATGTGCCTCTTTGGCTATTACGGCAACGCCTGATTTGGCTTTGGCGGGCTTATGGTCTTTTGAACGAGTACCCTCGGGGAAAATGCCGAGAATTTTGCCTTCTTTAACAATTCTGATAGCGTAATTCATTGCCTCTGAATCTGCGCCGCCTCTGACAATCGGGAAACCGTTAACCGTTGAAAGAAACCATCTGATCATCTTATTTTCAAAAAGCTCTTTTTTGCCCATGAAATGAAGCTGTCTTTTCTTCATGCCGATTGCAATAAAAAGAGGGTCAAGAGCGCACATATGATTTGACGCAAGGATGAATCCTCCCTCTGCGGGAATATTCTCCGTTCCTATATATTCAATTTTATACTGTGTTCTGTTTACAAATTTGCCGAGCGGACGAAGAATATCATAAATTTTATGTTCTTCAATCTTTGAATAATCAAAGCCTTCCATTACACTTTCTCCTTAATGATTTTTATTAAGCTTTCAACAGACTTCTCAAGAGTCATTCCCGTTGTGTCAAGTAAAGCCGCATCATCTGCCTGCTTTAAAGGCGCAACTTCACGGTGAGAATCATTATAATCTCTTTTTATCAAATCTTCAAGCACTTCTTCATATTTTACCGTGCTTCCCTTTTCGGAAAGCTCTCTGAATCTGCGCATTGCTCTTTCCTCGGGCGATGCAGTCAGAAATACTTTTACCTTGGCATTCGGTAAAACAACCGTTCCTATATCCCTGCCGTCCATTATACAGTTATTCTTTGACGCAATATTTCTTTGAAGATCAAACAGGAAATCTCTGACCTTCGGAACGGCGGAAACATCGGAAGCCGCCATTGATGCATCGGGAGTTCTGATTTCGGCAGATACATCTTCGCCGTTAAGCAAAACTTTCTGTTCTCCGTTTTCAAAAACAAGATTTACGCTGATATCGGAAAGGCTTTCTGCAACAGCCTGCCTGTCCTTTGTATCAATCTCGTTTCTCAGAGCATTAACGCCGACGGCACGGTATAATGCACCCGTGTCAACATAAATATAGCCCATTGCTTTTGCCGCCGCACGGGAAACCGTGCTTTTTCCTGCACCTGCAGGCCCGTCAACAGCAACATTTATAATTTCACAACTCATCATCTCAGCTCCCTGCTGTTAATTATTTCTTCCGCCGCACTCTGACCCGCAAGCCTGCCGGTTGAGAACGCAATCTGAAGATTGAATCCGCCCGTGTAAGCGTCAACATCAATTACTTCACCGGCAAAATATAAGCCCTTGACCAGCTTTGATTCCATGGTTTTCGGATTGATTTGTGAAACATCAACACCTCCGGAGGTGATTATCGCCTCTGAAACGGGTCTGAAACCCGTAACGGTAACACAAAGCCCTTTAAGAAGCCTTACAAGTCCGTGTCTTTGTTCTTTTGTAATCTGATTCACCTTTGTTGAAATGCCGATTCCGCTGAGTCTGACAATAACGGGCACAAGCTTTTTCGGCAAAAGCGAATTCAAAGCATTAATAAAATTCCTGTTTGTATTTTCGGAAAAATCTCTTAAAATTCGTGCATCAAGCTGTTCAAAATCAAGAGCGGGCTTTAAATCAATATAAATTTTATATTTACCGCTTTTCATATCATGCATATGAGCGGATGCGCTCAGAATCATCGGGCCTGAAACGCCGAAATGAGTGAAAAGCATTTCTCCGAAATCCTCATAAACGGTTTTGCCGTTTTCGGTGTCAACTACCTTTATTGCGCTGTTACGCAAAGAAAGCCCCATGAGCTCGGAGCAAAACCCCTCATGGATTTCAAGCGGAACAAGAGACGGAGATATCGGAATAATGTTGTGACCCGCCTGCCTTGCAAGCTCATAGCCGTCACCTGTAGAACCCGTTGCGGGATAAGACATGCCGCCTGTTGCAACAATAATCTTATCGGCAAAAATTTCCTGCCCGTCCTCGGTTTTAACACCGGTTACACGGTCATCACAGCATAAAAGCTCAACTGCTCTGCCTTTCATAAATCTTGCTCTGCGTTTTGCAAATCTTTCGAGCGAATCAACAATATCGGAAGCTTTATCCGAAACGGGAAAGACTCTGTTCCCTCTTTCGGTTTTAAGCTCAACGCCGCAATTTTCAAAAAATGCCATTACATCCTCCGGCATAAATCGTGAGAATGCGCCGTAAAGAAATCTGCCGTTTCTCGGAACATTTGAAATCAGCTCCTGCAAAGATCGGCAATTGTTTGTGACATTGCATCTGCCTTTGCCGGTAATCATGAGCTTTCTGCCGGGGCGGTCATTTCGCTCAAGAACGATTGTTTCGGCTCCCATTTCGGAAGAAGTTCCCGCCGCCATCAATCCTGCCGCACCGCCGCCGACAACAAGCAAAGAGGTTTTCATTCTCCGTCCTCCCCGCCTGTTCGGTAAACATGATATTTATCCCAAATCATTTCAAGCTTTTTGAAATCGTTATATACATCCTTATGCTTCTTTCTTGCCGAAGCCGCAATAAGAGCGCTTACAAGGCTGAACGGGGCAACAAGCGAATCAACAAGAGAAACCATGTTGCTTTTTGCAACAAGTAGATGTGTTGCAAACGGGGCAATCGGAGACATCTCTCCGTCGGTTACTGATATTATTGTTGCGCCCCTGTCTTTCGCAAAAGAAAGAGCATTAACAGTTTGATTTGAATATCTCGGAAAGCTTATTGCAATGCAGACATCCTCACTTCCTATACGGAACATCTGCTCAAAAAGCTCGCTTGCCGCTGAGGTGTCAATAAGAACGACATTGTCATAAAGAAATCTCAGATAAAAAGCCGCAAAGCTTGCAACGGAAGCAGAGCTTCTCACGCCGAGAATATATATCTTTTTTGCTGAATTGATTGCATCAACACTTTTGCTGAAAGCTTCACGGGAAACGCCGTCTCTTGTAGCCTTTATCATTTCAATATCAGCGGAGAGAGCCGTGTCAATAAAGTCGTCGCCGTCGAATCTGCTTGCCGCAACATCCATTCTCTGAACGCTCGTCAATTGGCTTTTAACCATTTCCTGAAGATACTTCTGAAGCTCCGGATAGCCTTTAAAACCGATATTGGCGGCAAAACGGACAACAGTTGATTCGCTTACTCCGACGGCTTCTCCGAGACCAGCGGCGGTCATAAAAGAAGCTTTTTCATAATTCTCTTTTATATAATCGGCAATTTTTCTGTTGCCTTTTGAAAGTGAACCGTAAACAGCGTCTATTTTTGCCTGAAAGTTTTCTGACATAATCTATCTCTCCAAAGCTCAGATATTTTGATTTTACACCAAAAGCAAATAAATTGCAAGAAATTTTTATTAATACAATTATTATTGATATAAAAATATTTATAGATTGACTACCGCAAAGCCATAGTGTATAATGATTAAAAATTAAATTTAATGAGATTGGAGAACATTTATGGCAACGGGAACCACTCTTTTTTATACCTCTCCGTCAAAGGCTTGGACTCAAAGCCTGCCTATCGGAAACGGAACTCTGGGCGCAATGATATTCGGAACTCCTAAAAAAGAATTACTGTGCTTAAATCACGATGAGCTTTGGACGGGAACTCCGAAAAATACCGTTAAAGACGGAGCGCCCGAATCCTTTAAAAAAGCAACAGATCTTGCTCTTGACGGCAAGCTTAACGAGGCGCAGGAAGAAATTGAAAAGAATTTTCAAAGTGTCTGGAGTCAGGCTTATATGCCGCTCGGAGATCTGGATATTGATTTTTCTATTAAAGGCAGAATCAAAGACTACAAAAGAAGTCTTGATCTTGAAAATGCTGTTTCAAAAGTTGAATTTTCTTGCTCCGGGATAAAATATAAGCGAGAGTATTTTGCGTCTTATCCTTCAAAAGTTATAGCCGCAAAGCTGACATGTGACGGCGGAAAAATGAGCTTTTCGGTTGGTCTGAGCACAAAGCTCAAAGGAAACAGCTTTGCAGAAAACAACTGCGTTATTCTCGACGGAGAATGCCCGGGAGAAAACAATGTTAACAATAATGTGGCTAAAAAGGCTTATTATGATGAACCTCAAAAGAGAGGAATCAGATTCAGAGCTGCGGTCAAGGTCATTACAGACGGCAGAACAGAATGCACGGAAAACCGTTTAACAGTTTCTGACGCAACGGAAGCAGTATTATTTTTTACCTGTGAAACAAGCTTCAACGGCTGGAATAAGCACCCTTATCTTGAAGGAAAAGAATACATTGACACCTGCATGGAGAGAATTGAATCCGTCAGGGATTACGAAGCGGTCAAAAGAGAACATATTAAAGACTATTCCGAATTATTCGGCAGAGTATCTTTTGATATCGGCGGCGGCAGAGACGATATTGCGACTGATAAGCGACTTGTTCTTTTCAAAAAGGACAAAAATGATAATTCTTTAATTACATTAATGTATAACTACGGCAGATATCTTTCAATTTCATCGTCAAGACCCGGCTCACAGCCGTCAACGCTTCAGGGAATATGGAACGACAAAATATCTCCTCCATGGAATTCAAATTATACGGTTAATATAAATACCGAAATGAACTATTGGCCAGTTCTCATGTGCCGTATGCCCGAAGTTAACCTTCCCCTCGTTGAAATGATTAAGGAACTTAGCATCAGCGGTGAAAAGACAGCCGCCGGGCAATACGGCGCAAAAGGCTGGGTTGCTCATCATAATGTCGATCTTTGGAGGCTTTCTACTCCCGTTTCGGGCAATGCACAATGGGCATTCTGGCACGGTTCATCCGGTTGGTTATGCAGACATCTTTTTGAGCATTATGAATACACAAACGATATTGATTTTCTCAAAGAGACTGCCTATCCGATTATGAAAAAGGCGGCTGAATTCTATCTTGACATAATGACCGAGTATAACGGAATGCTTGTTCTTGCTCCAGGAACTTCTCCCGAAAATTCATTTGAATATCAGGGCAGAGTTTGCAGCGTCGGAAAATACAGCACAATGTCAATGACCATCGCCCGTGAGCTTTTTGAGAACTGCATCAAATGCTGTGATATATTGAATATCGATTCTGATTTTGAGCAAAAGCTTAAAGATACTCTACCGAAAATGGCAGGATTTAAAATCGGAAGCGACGGTCAGCTTCTTGAATTTGACGATGAATATCCCGAAACCGAACTTCATCACAGACATTGTTCTCATCTTTACGGCCTTCATCCCGGAGAAATGATATCTCCGGATAAAACTCCGGAGCTTGCCGCCGCATGCCGCAGAACGCTTGAACGCAGAGGAGACAACGGCACAGGCTGGAGCCTTGGCTGGAAAATCAACTTCTGGGCAAGACTTTTTGACGGTGATCACGCATTAAAGCTGATTGAAATGCAGCTCAGACCCGTTAAAAGCATTTGTAAATTCCGAATGAGCGGTGGCGGAACATATGAAAACCTCTTTGACGCCCATCCCCCGTTCCAGATTGACGGCAATTTCGGCTTTGTGAGCGGAATAACGGAAATGCTTATGCAGAGCCACGAGGACAGAATTTATATTCTTCCCGCATTGCCTTCAAAATGGAAAGACGGAAAAATCAGCGGTCTGCTTGCAAAAGGCGGAGTTACGGTTGATATTGAATGGAAAGGCGGAAAGGCTGTCACCTATACTCTTGAAGGCAAAGGAAATTACACGGTTATTATCGGCAAAAAAGAAATTCCCGTTGTATTAAACGGCGAAAGGATTACATTCAATGTCTGAAAATGTTTTTGACCTCTATGATTTTGATAAAACGGTTTATCCTCACGATTCGGAAACGGTTTTTCTGTTTTACTGTATTCTTCACAGACCTTATCTGATTCTGATTACTCCCTGGCTTGCGATTAATCTTTTGCTTTTCTTTCTCGGCTTCGGCGACAGCTTCAAGGGTAGATGCTTTTCGTTTCTGCGTTTTATTGACGGAGAAAAAATGGCAGAAAGGTTTTGGGAAAAGGAACAGAAAAAAATTTATCCGATATTTGAGCCGAAAGACCGGAAAAGACCCGTTGTTGTTTGCTCCGCTTCTCCCGAATTCTTCTTGAAACCGATTTGTGACAAATTAAAGGTTCACACTCTTATTGCAACAAGAATGAATCCGAAAACAGGCAAAATAATCGGATATAACTGCAAAGATAAACAAAAACCGCTCAGAATCAAAGAAGCTCTGCCCGATGCAAAATTTATTAATGTCTATTCTGACTCTTTAAAAAACGATATACATATCTTTGAACTCGGAGAACGATGCTTTCATGCAAAAAAAGGCAAGCTTGAGGAAATGAGTCTTGATGAGATAAGAGATAAACTGAAATAATTAAATGAGCCGTGACGATGCATAAAATCGTTGCGGCTCATTTTTCGGAAAATTCAGGTTATAATTTGAACGGGTGATATTTATATGAAATACATTATTATATTCAGCGTTATATCATATCTTATCGGAAGCATTAATCCTGCATTGATAATTTCTAAAAAGCTATACGGAACAGACTTAAGAACACAAGGCAGCGGAAATGCCGGAGCAACGAACGCTCTGAGAGTTCACGGCAAAAAAGTCGGATCGGCTGTGCTTGCATTCGATTTTTTTAAAGCATTTTCGATTGTTTTGATTGCAAAATGCTTTGTTTCCTTTGGAAACGCACCTTATGTCAGCGTTCTTTTTTCGGGCTTCTTTGTTCAGCTCGGTCATTCTTTTCCCGTTTTCTTCAGCTTTAAAGGCGGAAAAGGCGTTGCGTGTGCCGCAGGAGCGGCAACAGCGTTATTTCCGCTTACGGCACTGATTCTTATTGCAATATTTGCAGTTATTGTTCTGATTTCAAAAAAAGTATCCATCGGCTCGTTAATAACCGCAGGTGTATATCCCCTGATTGTTTCTCTTTTCAGCTCGGAAAACAGATATTTTAATTTCATCTTTGCCGCTTCCTGTGCCGCATTGATAATTATCAGACACTTGCCGAACATTGTCCGTATTCTTGACGGAAATGAGAAAAACATTATCTGATTATTTCTGAATAAGCATTAATATAAGAACAGTCTGTTACTGTTTTTTTAACAATGCCCCGTTTCGGTTGACATTAAATAACCGAAAAAGTATAATGATATTGCTTTGAAGATTTATGCGATTTTTCAATTTTAAGGCATCGGAGGGGGAACCGTTTTAAGCGGTCAAACGCCTAAAAAAGATTAATCAATAAATCTTTGAAAAAATTCATTAAAACGGAGGACAAAAATTTATGAAAAACAGAATGAAAAGCTTTTTGGCCATTGCTCTTGCTCTGGCTTTCGTTCTGACGACCACACCCCTTATCGGCTTTGCCGCAAAAACCATTACGGTGAGCGGCACCAGCTTCGGAACCGACGCTGAATCGAAACCCGTAACAACTGCCGATGTTGAAACGGGAGACACTATTTCAGGCGGTTATTTTTATGTAACCGTTAACGGCGTTAAGGATGAAACAACAGCCAACTACGGCTCAGAATCATTCAAGGGCTTAACCGGAAATGCTGACGCTGCCGTCGAGAGCGGTAATACTTATTATAACAGTTACACCGTTCCCGCCGCTCCTGCGGGCTTCAAGTCAATCGGCACGGCAACCATTTCCGCTAACAGCGATTATGTTAACACAAATACTGCTCTTGAATCAGGCAACACCGTTGCAATCGTTTTTAATCCGATTGAATACAGCGTTGCTTATGACCTTGGTGAAGGCACGGGAAGCATTGAAACCACAAATGCAAAATACGGTCAGGATTTCGCTCTCCCCACAGCAGACAAGGTAACTCTTGAAGGCAAGGTTCTCAGCGGATGGAATACTGCTCAGGACGGCTCGGGAACAAACTATGCTCCCGGCGCAAATGTCAGCAACCTCACGGCAAATGACGGTGAAAGAGTTGTTCTTTATGCGCAGTACAGCGATAACAACGCCGACTACACCGTAACTTATTATACTGCTGAAAACGAGCAGTTCGGCGAGCCTCAGACATATAAGGCTGGCGATAAAATTACCCCTCCCGCAGCCCCCGAAAAAGTTGGATTCACCTTTAACGGCTGGATTCTCGGCACAACCGAAAGCGGCGTTATCGCTCTTCCCGAAACCATGCCTAGCGAGAATCTTAAGGCTTATGCATCATGGACCGTAAATGAATATAAGGTTACCTACATGAGCGACGGAGAAGAGATTTCTTCCTCAACCGTTCCTTACGGTTCAGACATTTCCTCAACAATCCCCTCCGACCCCACAAGCGAAACAAGCGTATTTGCAGGTTGGTTTGATTCTGAAGGCAACAATGTTTACAGCTATGCAACCGTTCCCGCAAAAGATATCGTATTTACCGCAAAATGGCTCAGAAACGGCAATGTCGTTTACATGGTTGACGACAAGACCTATGAGACCTATGAAGTAACCGAGGGCGAAAAGATTCCCGTTCCCGAAGATCCCGAAAAGTTCGGTCAGAAATTTGTCGGTTGGGATCCAGAGGTTCCCGAAACAATGCCCAATGAAGACCTTACTTTCAATGCACAGTTTGAAGTTGATAAAGAGTTTGTAACTCTCGTTATCGGCGGAACTGTTATTGCAGGCGGAATCATTGCCGCTATCGCAGGTGCAGGCGCAGCTGCCATTACAGGCGTTGCAATTGTAGGCGGAGTTATTGCAATCATAGGTGCTGCAACAGTTATCAGCAAGACTCATACGGTAACCTATAAGGTTGACGGCGCTGTTTATAAGACCTACAAGGTAATGGAAGGCAAGAGCATTCCCGTTCCCGCTGACCCCTCAAAGGACGGCTATGAGTTTGCAGGCTGGAATCCCGAAGTTCCCGAAAAGATGGGTAATTCAGATCTCACTTTTGAAGCTGAATGGGATCAGATAAAAGAAGTTGAAGACGGTGAAATTCCGTCAACAGGTTCAGCAAAAATAGGCATTGCGGCTTTTGCTGCTCTTGCGGCTTCCGCAGCTGCTGCAATCATTATCGCAAAGAAAAAGAAAAACGATAAATAATATCTGAGTAATATTTACGGCAGACCGCTTTAATCGGCGGTCTGCTTTTTTTAATCCATGTGTCTGAAATACAATATTTATTTATCTTAAAAAGCTATAGTTTTTTTCATCAAAAATATTTACAAATAAAAATTGAAATATTATAATGTTACACAAAAGGATGTATTTTTGCTTGAAGGGAAGCGAAACAATGAGAGAAAAAATTCTTGTTCTCGATTTCGGCGGTCAATACAATCAGCTCATTGCTCGCAGGGTGCGTGACCTGTGTGTTTATGCGGAAATTAAGAGCTATAAAACGCCGATTGATGAGATTAAAGCGCAGAATTACAAAGGCATTATCTTTACGGGCGGGCCGAACAGCGTTTATGACCCCAATTCCCCCACTTATTCAAAAGAAATTCTTGAAATCGGTGTTCCCGTTCTCGGAATTTGCTACGGCGCTCAGCTTATGGCTCATCTTGCCGGCGGAAAGGTCAACGCCAACGCAGGCGCAAGCGAATACGGAAAAATTGAGCTTAATAAAAAAGGCGGTTCGCTTCTCAGCGGATTCCCCGAGAACAGCATTTGCTGGATGAGCCACAGAGACTATATTGAAGTTGTTCCCGAAGGCTTTACCGTTACAGGCGTTACTGCCGACTGCCCCTGCGCCGCAATGGAAAATCCCGTAAAGAGACTTTATGCGGTTCAGTTCCACCCCGAAGTCAATCACACGGAATACGGAACGGAAATATTCAAAAATTTCCTTTTTGACATTTGCGGCTGTAAAGGCGATTGGATAATGTCGGATTTTGTTGAAGAATCCATTAAAAAATACAGAGAAATGCTCGGTGACAAAAAGGTTCTCTGCGCTCTTTCGGGCGGAGTAGATTCCTCGGTCTGTGCCGCTCTTATGAGCAAGGCAATCGGCAAAAATCTCACCTGCATTTTCGTTGACCACGGCCTTATGAGAAAAAATGAAGGCGATATGGTCGAAAAAGAGTTTGCCGCCGCATTTGATTTCAATTTAATAAGAGTTAACTGCGAAGACAGATTCCTTTCAAAGCTCAGCGGAGTCAGCGAACCCGAGCGCAAGAGAAAGATTATCGGCGAAGAATTCATCAGAGTGTTTGAAGAAGAATCCAAAAAGCTCGGCAGAATGGATTATCTCATGCAGGGCACGATTTATCCCGATGTTATTGAAAGCGGAACGGGCGACGCCGCCGTTATCAAGAGCCATCACAATGTCGGCGGTCTGCCTGAAAATGTTGATTTTGACGGAATTATTGAGCCTTTGAGAAATCTTTTCAAGGATGAGGTCAGAAAAGTCGGTCTCGAGCTCGGCGTTCCCGAATTTCTGGTTTGGCGTCAACCGTTCCCCGGTCCGGGTCTTGCGGTCAGATGCCTTGGCGATATCACAAAAAATAAGCTCGAAATTCTCCGTGACGCAGACGCAATTTTCAGAGAAGAAATTGCAAACGCAGGGCTTGAACGCAGCATCAATCAATATTTTGCAGTTTTGACCGACACAAAGAGCGTCGGCGTTATGGGCGATTCAAGAACCTATGACCACCTGATTGCTCTCAGAGCGGTCACAACCGATGACTTTATGACTTGCGATTGGGCAAGGATTCCGTTTGAAGTTCTTGCTAAAGCTTCAAGCAGAATCACAAACGAGGTTAAGGGCGTTAACAGAGTAGTTTACGATATCACTCAGAAACCCCCTGCCACGGTTGAGTGGGAATAAATATGTTTTTTGCGGCTTGAATCTTCGATTTGAGCCGCATTTTAATTGGAATTAATCATCGATAATCACAGACTATTGAAAATAATCAGATATTCGTTTATAATATTCTGAGACAAGCAAAATTTCAATGAAGAAAATCGGAGGCAACCATGTACAGACTGTTTATCGTTGAGGATGATCGGGGAATTGCAGAGGCTATCAAGTCTCAAGCAGAAAAATGGGAACTTGAAGTCAGATGTGCTCAAAACTTTCGCAACATTCTTTCGGAGTTTTCGGAATTTGATCCTCACATAATTCTTCTGGATATATCACTCCCCTTTTTTAACGGCTATCATTGGTGCACCGAAATCAGAAATGTCTCGAAAGTGCCTATAATTTTCATTTCTTCCGCCTCGGACAATATGAATATCGTTATGGCTATGAACCTCGGGGCTGATGATTTTATTGCAAAGCCGTTTGATCAAAGCGTGTTGATGGCAAAAATCAACGCTTTGCTTAGAAGAACCTATGATTTTTCATCTTCAGTTTCAGTTTTTGAGCACAGAAACGCTCTTTTAAATACAGCAGATAACACTCTGACATATTCCGGAGAAAAAATACCGCTGAGCAAGAACGAATTCAGAATTCTTTATATTCTTATGAGCAACAAAGGCAAGGTTGTCAGCCGTGAAAAAATAATGGAACAGCTTTGGGAAACCGACTGTTTTGTTGATGAAAATACACTCTCGGTAAATATAAACCGTCTCAGGAAAAAGCTCTGTTCATTCGGTCTTGAAGATTTTATTACAACAAAATTCGGCGTTGGTTATATTATCGCCGATTAACGGAAGGTAATAAGCATGAAACTGTTTTTGAAATATCTTAAACAGCATATTCCCGTAATAACTGCGGGAATTTTGTTCTTCATAATTTTTATTATTTCATTTTATCTTTATCATTTGCCGCTTGAAGCAGTAATTTATCCGTTGGCTCTGTGCATGATTATCGGCTTAATAATTGTGCTGTATGATTTTTCGGAATGCAGAAAAAAGCATGAGATGCTTCAGAGCATAAAATGTCTGACGGATATTATTGCCGACTCTGTCTTGTTTGATAAAACAGTTGATGACGAAGATTATCAGCGTATAATTAATTTATTGGTTGATGAGCAAAACAGTTTTCGCACTAAAACCAATATCAGGCTTTCCGAAATGGTTGATTATTATACCGTTTGGGTTCATCAGATAAAAACTCCGATCGCTTCAATGCGGCTGAACCTGCAAAATGAGGATTCAGAGCTTACAAGAAAGCTTTCATCGGATCTTTTCAGAATTGAACAGTATGTTGACATGGTGCTGACCTTTTTGCGCCTTGATTCCGAAAGCACAGACTATGTTATCAAAGAATATGACCTTGATTCTATTGTTCGGCAGGCAGTCCGCAAATTTGCGGGAGATTTTATATCACGCAAGCTAAGCCTTGATTATGAACCTCTGAATGTCAAGGTTCTGACAGACGAAAAATGGCTGCTTTTTGTTGTTGAACAAATCCTCTCAAACGCTTTGAAATACACTTCAAGCGGCGGTATAACCATAACCCTTGAAAGCCCGAAGACTCTTTGCATCCGTGACACGGGCATAGGCATTGCCCCTGAAGATCTGCCGAGAATATTCGAAAAGGGTTATACGGGCTATAACGGAAGAACCGATAAAAAAGCAAGCGGCATCGGGCTGTATCTTTGCAAACGCATTTGTTCAAACCTGAAGCATGGCATCTCCGCTGAATCAACCGTTGATGCAGGAACGATTATAAGGCTCGATCTGAGCAGAAGAAAAATTGAATTTGAATGAGAATCTTACAATACTGTTAGATTTAGAGTGGGATTTGTAAGCCGATTCTATGGCGATGCAAATCCCATTTTGTTAAAATATTAACAGAAATTCCAAAGGAGGATTTTTGTTATGAGTTTATTGGAAGCGAACGGAGTTAAAAAAATTTATACAACCCGTTTCGGAGGCAACAAAGTTGAAGCGCTGAAAAATGTTACTTTCAGTCTTGATAAGGGCGAATATGCGGCGATAATGGGCGAATCGGGTTCCGGCAAAACAACCCTGCTCAATATTCTCGCATCTCTTGACAAACCGACCGAGGGTTCGGTTTTGCTCGACGGTAACAATCTTTCAGACATTAAAGACTCTCAGATTGCGGCTTTCCGCCGTGATAACATCGGTTTTGTCTTTCAGGAGTTTAACCTGCTTGACACTTTTACGGTTGAAGATAACATTTATCTTCCGCTCGTTCTCGCAGGCAAAAACCACAAAGAAATGAACAGCCGACTTATGCCGATAGCTGAAAGGCTCGGTATTACTCAGTTACTCAAAAAATACCCTTATGAAATATCCGGTGGTCAAAAACAAAGAGCAGCAGTTGCAAGAGCATTAATAACAAACCCGAAGCTTATTTTTGCCGATGAACCGACAGGGGCTCTTGACTCCAAGGCAACAGACGAGCTATTGTCGCTTTTTGAATTAATAAACGGATTCGGTCAGACAATTCTTATGGTTACCCACTCCGTTAAAGCGGCAAGCAAGGCAAAAAGAGTTCTGTTCATTAAAGACGGTGAAGTGTTTCATCAGATATACAAAGGCGGGCGAACCGATGAACAGTTTTATCAGATGATTTCGGATGCTCTCACAATGATGGCAACGGGCGGTGAAGAAAAATGAGAGTCTCAATTTATCCGAAGCTTGCTTTTGAGGGAATCCGCAAAAACAAAAAGCTGTATTTTCCCTTTTTCGTCACCTGCATTTCAATGATATCAATGCAGTATATCCTTTCGTTTCTTTCAGCCTCTCATGCCGTTTCTCAAATGAGAGGTTCAACGGAAATCAAAACCGTTCTTAATCTCGGATCAATCGTAATTGCAATCTTTTCTCTGATTTTTCTTTTTTATTCACATTCTTTTCTGATAAGAAGAAGAAACAAAGAATTCGGACTATATAATATTCTCGGAATGGATAAAAAGAATATCGGCATTATCATGGTTTGGGAAATGATAATGGTTACCGCTGTTTCACTGTTTTTCGGCATATTTTTCGGCGTTGCATTCTCAAAGCTTGCTGAACTTGGGCTGATGAACATGATAAAAGCCGAAATTAATTATTCTTTCAGCATTGCTCCGAGCAGTATTATATACACAGCAGTTATTTATTGTATAATATTTCTTCTCATATTAATTAAATCTTTAATTCAAATCGGAAAAACAAACCCCACTGAGCTATTCAAGAGCGAGAGCGTCGGAGAAAAACCTCCAAAAGCAAATTGGGCGCTCGGAATCGGAGGTGTTATCATTCTTGCAGTTGCATATGCCGTTGCACTTTCAATAAAAAGGCCTTTGACTGCATTTACATTGTTTTTCTTTGCCGTTATTGCTGTTATTGTTGCAACTTATTTGATTTTTATAGCAGGCTCTGTATTGCTTTGTATGGTTCTTCAGAAGAATAAAAATTATTATTATAAAACCAATCATTTCGTTTCTGTTTCATCCATGATTTATAGAATGAAAAGAAACGGTGCGGGGCTTGCTTCAATTTGTATCCTTCTTACAATGGTTATCGTTATGATTTCATCAACGGCCTGTTTATATTTCGGCGCAGAGGACTCTCTCAAAACCCGCTATCCGAGAAATATATATACCGAAATCAACTCGATGCATGATAACACCAACGAAACGCTTAACGAATTAAGCGATGAAAACATTGATATTTTAAGAGAAAATATTGAAAGAATCATTTCAGAGAGCAAAATAACCGCCGGCAATATCAGCGATTACAGATACGCCGCAATCGCAGGAACGCTCAACGGCGGAACGGTTCAGCACGATTCGAAAACAATAAACGCATTTTCATATGATTCACTTCATAACATTTGCTTTATCCCCCTTGCCGACTACAACCGAATGATGGGAACAAATGAAAAGCTCGGAGAAAATCAGGTTTTGATTTATTCCTCAAGATCAGAATTCAAGGAAGACACTCTGACCATTTCCGGAGTAAAATCCTTCAAGGTTAAAAAGGTTCTTTATGATTTCTTTGACGATGCAAGAACGGCAATGGATATAGTTCCGACTGTTTTCGTTGTTGTTAACAGCTATGAAACCGACATAAAAGAGCTGATGTCTCTTTCGGATTACAACGGAGAAGCTATGCTCTATTTTCATTGGATTTACGGCTTTGATACCGACGCCAAGACAGAAACTCAAATTGAAACAGCTGATTTAATTCACGATATGCTCAAAGAATCATCAACAAAGTTAGGAAACGGTTATTCTTTTTCGGTTGAATGCCGAGAAGAACAAAGAACGGATTTTTACGGAACTTTCGGCAGCTTATTCTTCCTTGGCATCGTTCTCAGCCTTATTTTCATTATTGCCGCAGTTTTAATCATATATTATAAACAAATTTCGGAGGGATATGAAGACAAACCACGCTTTGAAATAATGCAAAAAGTCGGAATGACTAAAACAGATATCAAAAAGAGCATCAATTCTCAGATGCTGACGGTTTTCCTGTTCCCTCTTATTGTTTCAGTTATTCATTATTGCTTTGCATTCCCGATAATCTGCAAGCTGTTGACATTATTCAACATGTATAACACTACATTATTTATAATAACCTCCGCAATCAGCATAGCCGCTATTGCCCTTCTATATATGTTTGTTTATAAGATAACATCAAGAATTTATTATTCAATTGTAAGCGGTCAAAACAAATAAAAAATGCCGCACGGTTAAGCTATAATTGCTTTTGCCGTGCGGCGTTTGCTTATTCTTCTTCAAGCTTTTCGGTCAATAAAGACTTTACCGAATGAGAAAGAAAAGATTTTTTGATTCTATTTGAATATTCCTGCTTATCGTTCAATTTTTTAAAAGGAAGATATTTTAATGTTTTCAGAATATTATTGCCCTGCAAGCGGGAGAAAACTTCAATAATCTTCTCTTTTTTATCGGCAGATTTTCGTCTGTAAGCATTTTTAATAACAATATTTGCCGAATTCTGCGCCGTAAAATCCATAACGGTCAAGCAGGCGTTTCCCGATTCGTCGGTGAATAAATCATATCCGTCACATTCGGCTTTTTCAGGCTCAATATCCTTGAAAACAAATGTAATATTTCTTTTCTCGGGAATAACCGCAGTGTCTCCGACAGGTTGAGAAACCGAAACCGTCAATAAAGCCTTTCCTTCATCAAATTTGACAGAAAGATTTGTTACGGCATTATGCAAGTCATAATCTGTCTTTCCGTTATCTTCATAAAGAGAAAAACTGCCGTTACCTGAAAAAACAAGGATTTTCAGCTCTTTCGGGTTATTAACGCCGTTACCCTTGTCAGCCGAAAGAGGGATAATTGCGCCCTCTTTTGCAAGAACGGGTATGCTTTCAATCTCTCTGTTCAGCTCAAGTGTTTTACTGCCGATATATACCTCGCCCGTGAAAATATCTGTCCATCTGCCCTCGGGAATCCATGCTTTGACAGAACCGAATCCCGTTTTTTTGTCGTTTTTTGAAGTTATCGGGCAAACCATAAGTTCACTTCCGAACATATATTGATTCGGAACGGAATATGCTTCCTTTTTGTCGGGATATGTATAATACATAGGCTCGCAAAGTGCAATCCCCTGCTTATGGGTTCTGTAATCCATGGTATAAATATACGGAATCAATGAATGTCGCAGGCGAAGATATTTCTTTGCGGATTCGCAAATATCTTTTCTGTATTTCCACGGTTCTTTGCCGAGAAGGTCGTTTGCGGTTGAATGAAGCCTCAGAACAGGGCTGAAGGTCGCAAACTCAATCCAGCGAAGATAAAGCTCGTCATCTCTGATGCCGCCCATATGACCGCCGATATCATGGCTCCACCAGGTGTAAGCGGCATTGGCGGCATTTGCGGTAAAATAAGGCTGAAAATCAAGCGTTTTCCAACTTATGTTTGTATCTCCCGAGAATCCGAGAGGATAACGGTGACTGCCCATGCCGCTGTATCTCGAAAGAATCAAAGGCATTCTGCCGTCCTCTCCGTTATCAAGAAAATGATAATGATTAAGAGGAATCAGCGGGTCAAGACCGTCAACATCGCATTTTTTGCCCTGTTGCCAATCAATCCACCAAAAATCAACACCCTCACGCTCATAAGGCTTATGAAGCACATCAAAATAAGCGTTCCAGAATTTATCCGAACCGCAGACAAAAGGAATATCAGCTTTGCTTTCGGGGTCAATATCCATTGCTTTTGCCATTTCTTTATATTGGGTTTCAAAGAATCTCACGCCGTCGGCAGGATGAAGATTCAAAGTTATATGCAGGTTTTCTTCTTTGAGAGTTTTAAGGAATTTTTTGTAATCGGGGAACAGATCGGTATCCCACGAATAACCCGTCCAGCCGCCTGTAATGGGATAAGATGAACCTATTCTGCTCTTATAATGAGTTCCGAACTGTTTATTCAGATCCGTCCAATGCCAATCCATATCAACGGTTGCAACGGTCAAGGGGATGTTTTCTCTCTTGAAACGAAGCATTAAATCAACATATTCCTTCTGGGTATATCGGTGATATCTGCTCCACCAGACGCCGAGGGCATATCTCGGAATCAACGGGGTACTTCCGCTGATTTTATAAAAATCGCAGATTGTCCGGCGGTAATCCTTCCCGTAGGCAAAAACATATAAATCTTTTCCGCCATTCTGACGAGCAACAAACTCACCGTTCCCGTTTATCAGAAAACTTTTGCTGTCATCAAGAACATAAACGCCGTTTTCGGTTATCAAGCCGTCATCAAGCTTCACTTTTCCGTTTGTCATATCAAGCGTTCTGCGTGTACCTTTTAGATTCTTTTCTTTTTTGCAGAATACCGTCTTTCCGTCTTTAATAAAACGAACGGAGAGAGGGCTGAGACTTTTTTTGATAACGGTAAGGTGAATATCCGATGTAGTAACAAAAATTTTACCGTTTTTTTCGGTTACCTCAAAATCAACGGGTTCAAATTTTCTGAACCAAACAGTCTGACTGGGTAAATCGGTATATTTTCCCTTTACCGACTGCTCAAGACGAATTAAGCGGGAAGTTAAAACCGATACTCTGTAACAGTCACCGAGGAATATTTGTTTTGAATCGGAAACGGAATCAGTTTTTGCCATCAAAGATTTTTTAAGCATTTTCGCCACCCTCTCGGAATAGAAATAATATCCGTTGATTTTATTATATTTTATTGAAACCGTCTTGTCAAATCAATAAAATGAAAATCGCAATTTTCCATTGACTTTTTATCTGAAATGATATAAATTATATAATAACAACAGATGCGGACATAGTTCATCGGTAGAACTTCGGCTTCCCAAGCCGATAAGGCGGGTTCGACTCCCGTTGTCCGCTCCATTTCTGACCTTTTGCATTTTTGCAGAAGGTCTTTTATATTCTTTGCTCAAGGCATAAGTAACAAATCATCTTATAATAATGCAAAAATTTTATTCAAAATGCTTGACTTTAACTGATATTAGTCTTACAATAAAGACAAAGGAGGCTGATAACATGAAAAAAATAATCAGCATTATTTTGGCAGCAATTCTCACCCTTTCCGTATTCTGTGTCAGCTCATTTGCCGCTGATACCAAAACCGGAGCTCTGCTCAATCAGCTCGTTGAAACAAAATCAATAAGCGTTGACCTTTCAGACGAGAATTTTAAGGGCAGCGGTCTTGATATTTCAGGCATTAAAGCATCGGCAAAAATTTATGACAAAGATGACGGAACCCGTTATGTTAAAGCTGTTGTATCAGGAAAGCTAAAAGGAATCGATTTCAAGCTTTATGTCAACGAAGAAAATGTTAAGGTTTACATTCCTCTCTTAAGAATCTGCCTTAATATCAGCGAGTTTTTTGATGTTAACTCTCTTATCAATGAGTATCTTGAAGAATTAGATACATATCTTTCCTTGGCGGAATCGGATTATGCGGATTATATCAAGCTTGCTTCAGCAGGAGAAAAAGATGTTGAAGGCTACGGAACGGTTTATGTTGAAACCTTTGTTCCCGACATAAGAGCATTGGCAGAAAAAGCAGTTGCCGAAGGTAGTCTTCAGCTCCCTGAGGGTGAAAGCATTGAAAATATGACAGAAGAGGAAATCATAGAATATCTTACTTCTGCCGCCCCAGACCTTGTTGCCGCTGCAGGTTCAAGCATTGATTTCTATTACAGAGACGATAAGCTTGTTGGCTTTAAGGGCACTATTGTTGATGAAAACGGCGAAGTGAAAACTGTTGACTCTTCAAGCGAAATCAAAATCAATTCTATTACTTCAGGCGTTGATGACAAAGTATTTAAAGCCCCCTCGTTATATATTGATATAACCGGATTCGTAAAGCTTATTCTCAGATTTATTGCCGATTAAAATAATAATTTTGCCGCAGTCTTTCGGGACTGCGGCTTTTTTAATTATATTGACTCCAGCTTCTGATTCTTGCTTTCATTTCGTCTATTCCGAGAATTCCGTAAGCAAAGCCTTTTCTTATCAGCTCATCGGGTAAAAACTCATCGTATTTCTCAAAATACGGAATTTCATTGGGATAAACAAGCTCCATGGGGTCAAGCGGTTCTTTTTCCGCTTCTGCAAGTACTCTGAAAAATTCTTCTTTATCGGCTTTCATTTTGAACTGAATAAAATAAGGTCTTGATTTGTCAAGCCCCGTGATGCCGAGCCTTTCGGCGCATTTGACTTTTAAAAATCTTTCCATGGCAAGAAAAGCATAAGTGCCGAGCCACGGAAAAAGGCACCACATGTCACCGCCCAGACAAATCAGAGGTTCATCGGCAACACCTGAATTCCGAGCGGTATGCCGAGCGTTTTCAAGCCTTGCAACAGCGTTTCTCATAAGATAAGGGTAAGATTTATCCTCCCGCAAAACCTGCCTCATGCGCTCAAGAACCTTTGTGTTAATATCTCCGGGGCATTCGCCGAAGTAAGCCGGAACTTTGCCCTTAACCTGTTCGCAATATACAAGGCGGCGTTTATGGTCGATTTCTTCAACAATCCAGACATGACCTGCAAGAGCGATTTTTTCACCAACGGGCGGCGGCATAACGATAGTGCCAAGCTCCTGTGAACCCCAGCGGACCGTATATTCTTCGTTTTCTTTAAAAACTGCATAAAACTTGAAAGTGTTTATCTGTCTTTCTCCTGCAAGGCCAACTATCAATCCGCCCTGCTCGGTTCTCTGCAAATGCTCTGTTTCAAGCAAATGGCGAAGCAATAATCTGAAATCATCCTGAGAAATGCGATGAAAATAACTGAGCGAAAGCACTCTTGAGGCAAGTGCCGCAGGTGACATTTCTCCGCATGACGCAAGCGTACTCATTGTTTGATGATAAAGCAGGCTGAATGGCAGTCTGTCAAGCTTCGGCGGCTCGACCCAGCGTTCTTCAAGATATAACTGAACAAGTGCAATGCCTTGCAAAAGTTTCCATGGGACGGTTGTCGGGAGCAAAGCCCGTGGTTCAGGCTGTTCCTCACGCATTACAAACCACATCTCGGGCGGCATATCCCGCCTGCCCGTGCGCCCCATACGCTGAAGAAAAGACGAAACCATGAACGGCGCATCAATCTGAAACGCTCTTTCAAGCCTGCCGATATCTATTCCAAGCTCAAGGGTTGCTGTTGTAACCGTAGTACAGTTTTGCGAATCATCCTTCATTACCGCTTCGGCGGTTTCTCTGAATGAAGCAGAAAGATTGCCGTGATGAATCAGGAATCTGTCGGGCTCGTTCTTTGCTTCACAATATTGACGCAACGTGGTTGTTACAGCCTCGCATTCTTCCCTTGAATTCACAAAAACAAGGCACTTTTTGCCTCTCGTATGTTCAAAAATATAACCCATTCCCGGATCGGCATTATCGGGGGCTTTATCGGTTGCAATATCAAGCTCAGGCAAGGAATTATTTCCTTCCTTATCCTGCGATGCCTGAGGCCCGTTAATGTAAAAATGTTCCATTGAAAGCCGCCATTTTATGCCTTTTGCTTCAATTTTCGGAATTTGTGTATTTCTTCCCGTTCCGCTTGAAAGAAATTTACCCGTTGATTCAAGATCGCCGATTGTTGCCGAAAGGCCGATTCTGCGTGGGTTAACTCCCGCAAGCTTTGACAGCCTTTCAATCAGACAAAGCGTCTGCCCTCCCCTGTCGCCACGCATGAGGGAATGAACCTCATCAATAACAATAAAGCGCAAATCTCCGAAAAGCTTCGGGATATAAGAATGTTTATGCAAAAGCAGGGCTTCAAGAGATTCGGGAGTTATCTGAAGGATACCCGACGGATTTTTCAGCATTTTATTCTTATGCGACTGCGGAACATCGCCGTGCCAATGCCAGACGGGAATATTCGCCTCGGCGCAAAGTTCGTTAAGTCTCATAAACTGATCGTTAATCAGGGCTTTCAAAGGACCGATATAAATAGCGCCGACAGATCGGGGCATATCTTCCGAAAACAGAGTCAGAATCGGAAAAAACGC
Organism: Clostridiaceae bacterium; assembly: GCA_016295895.1. GTDB lineage: Bacteria > Bacillota > Clostridia > Oscillospirales > Acutalibacteraceae > CAG-177. The sequence continues at coordinate 21,746 of JAEDKI010000001.1, forward strand.
CGCTTCTGTCTTGCCTGAGGCAGTTGACGCAGAGAGCAAAACATTATCATCGGTATTGAATATGGCGTCAGCGGCGGCAACCTGAATTGCCCTGAGAGATTCCCAATTATTTCTGTAAATGAAATCCTGAACGAACGGCGCATATCTGTCAAAAATACTCATTTTTTCACCTTATATTTCAAATTCGGCAAATGCATCGTCAACAGCATCGTCTGAATCAATCTGCGATTTTGCAAAATCAAAGCTTTCGGAATTCAAAAGCTCCGTAACCTTAATCTGCGGATTCTGACAGACAATATTAAGAAGTTCAATGAAATCACGGATTACCTCTCTCGGCGTGATGTTACTGTCTGCGCCGATTCTGCCGAGTTCAATTTTAATGAAATTAATTAAATCATCCTGAGAAAGCTTCTGTTCATATTCAAACAGCGTTGCATGAATATCCGCAAGCTTTTCAATCAGAACAAGAAGTTCTTCATTCGTCAGCGGCTGAAGCTTGATTACCGGCGCAAGCATATCCTTAACGCCCTCCCTGCCGAATCTGCCCTCCGACAGCCTTGAACGCAGAGCCTCATAGCTGTAAACTCCCCGTCTTGTGTCTTCAATACATTGCGGAGTGCCGCACATTATTATGCCGAGATGAGACGCTTTCCCCTGCAAGGTGTCATTATACATTGTCAATATTTTTTCATAATTATACTGCCTTGTAATTGAATTAGGTATTTTATAAATATTAACAAGCTCGTCAATAAGAATAAGCAAACCGTTATATCCCGCTTTTTTCAGAAAAGCCGCAAAAAGCTTGATATATTCATACCAATCATCGTCGGTGATGATGATATTAACGCCGAGTTCGGCTTTTGCCTCGGTTTTAGTGGCGTATTCTCCCCTGAACCACTTAACAACTCTTGCTTTATTTTCATCATTTCCGTCAACATAAGATCTGTAATAAACGGTCAGAAGCTTTGCAAAGTCAAAGCCGTGAACCATTTCGCTCAGAGAATTTACAACTTCATATATCTTTTTCTCAACAAGCTTTGAAAATTCTGGAGCGTTGATATCAAGCCCGCTTTCAGCAGCAGTTTCGCTCTGAACGCTGCTTATCCAGCGATCAAGAATCAAGGTCAGCGCACCGCCCTCGGGTCTTGTTTTTGTTGAAATGTTGCAGATAAGCTCTTTATAAGTTGCCAAGCCCTGCCCCTTTGTTCCCTGAAGCCGTCTTTCGGGCGAAAGATCGGCATCGGCAACAACAAAGTTTCTGTCCATAACATAATTTCTGATCGTCTGAAGCAAAAAGCTTTTGCCGCTTCCGTAGCGGCCGACAATGAAGCGAAAGCTCGCACCGCCCTCTGAAATTATATCAACATCATGCAGCAAGGCATTGATTTCCGTCTCTCTGCCGACGGTTATATAAGGCAGACCTATTCTCGGAACAACTCCGCCTTTAAGAGAATTTATAACGACCGATGCAATTCTTTTAGGTATTTTCATTCGGATATGATTCCTTTCAGTTCATCAATATAATCTTCTGTTAATTCGGGCATATCGCCGTCAAAAATAATCGCCGTGTCTCCGATCAGGTCAAACAGCTTTTCATTGACGGAATCAGCAACTACAGATAAAAGCATTCCGCTCTCTTTGATAACCTGAGCATAGCTTCTCCCGTAAAGCAAGCACTGCATAAATCTGTATTCCGTATCGTTAAGCGGCGAATCATTTTTGATTTCTTCGGGTTTCTGAACCATCTTGATTTCCACGGGTTCAGGAAGCTCATCGTCAACAATAAGCTTGTTTTTGGTAACCTCGGAAACAGCCCTGATTTCACCGAGCTTTGAAACATCGATTTCAATTCTCTTTGCCGCTTCTTTTTTCTTATTCAAGAAATATCTGTCAATCTCGTTTTCGATAATTTTCAAAATTGTTTTCGGGCAGTCAACGGGCTTGAGCGGAAAACGGTAACCGAGTTTCTTTCTGAGAGCAGAATCCGTATTTTTTATTATTGAGCTGAGCTTTTGGTTTTTATTTCTGGAAAAATAAAGCTTCCTGCAATACCACACTCCGTTTTTGCAGGAATATTGCAAAGCATCATTGAATTTATATATATAATCCTCATGCTCAATTCTGTCATAAAAAACTGCTCCGGAAAAAATCTGATATCTCATAGTCTGAATTCTGCCGAATAGATATTCATAAAACGGCGATTTTCTTTTTTCCTCAAAATAAACTGTTATTGCTCTGATTACCGAGCAAACAACAGCCTTGAACAGGTCGGGATTATCTCTGTAAAATTTTGAATTAACGGCGTTGTTTGATGAAAGAAAACAGAGCGAATCAAAAAGCTCTGAATCATCACGGGTTCTGCAATTTATAAGCAAATCTAACGATTCATCAAAATAATCGTATATAAACTCATCTGCAAGCGATTTATCAAGATTATAATAAACTATATAATCTATTATCCAATGGGCGGCATAGAGCGTTACCGTGCCGTTAAATTTTCTGTATGCTTCGCAGAAAGCTTTTATCTTTTTTAATCCGTCCTCGGGAGATTCAACTCCGATTTGATTGAGCAATTCGCATATATAGACAGCGGCAAAAGAATCGCTTGTTTCGTTTATTATTCCGTGTCTGACATCCGTTCTCCAAGAAAAATATCCTCTGAGCTGGGCGTTGCTCATGGAACGGTAGGTCGGCATAAAAGCCGAAAACGAGCCTTTGAAATCATATGAATCCTCAAAATCTTCCATAAACACCGCCTGTTTATAAAAGGTTTCGTCAATCCCGTCAGATGAATAAAAGCTTGAAACGGCAAGCTTTTTCATCTCAACATATTTTTGGGGAAGGTAATTATTCATTTTTGAAGCAACTTTAATTATCGGCTCATCGCCATAAACTTTGTCGCTGAAGCTTCTGCTTTTTGAAAGCTTTTCATCATTGATAATCAAATTAATGATATCATTGACATCAGACACATAATCACCGCCCTTTTCGTTTATTATAGCAACTATTGATTCATAATTCAATAGATTTCCGAACATTTGTGCTTTATTTTTGCAAAAAAGCAAAGGCTGAGCTAATCACTCAGCCTTTGCAAAGAATCAGACTGCGGGGTTAAAGCGGAACTGTTCTCTTTCAGGATAGTTTTCCGATTTTTCTATGCGCTCGTCTTGTCCTGAACCTTTCCGTCAACCATCATTAAATATTGGTTTCCTTCTGCTATCACTATTTCTGTAGAGTATCTTGTGATAAGTTTATTGAAAAAGGAAGCATGATATCTGTTTTTATTAAACGATACAACCGTTGACGGAATATACAGCTTTGTCATATAAGGATACTTGGGATAATAATTGCCTGTGCTGTCCATTGTAAAAGCTCCCTCGAAAATTGATTCTACTCCCTCGGGAATAATCAGCTCACCCCTGTAATTCTGAGGAACGCAAACAAGTGTTTTCATATCCTTTGTATAAAGAACACCATTAACAGAAACATAATTCGGATTGGTTTCTTTAACCTCATATTTCTCTATTCCGCTGTAAGAATAAAGAGCTGCGGAAAGTGAATTCCAAAAATACGAGTTATAGCTCAACGAATTAGGCCCGTTATTGGCTTTTACAATATAGCTGTCGGGCAAAACAAGAGTTTTGAGATTACCTCCCGAAAAACCTGCACGGCTGAAGCACATATCGTCAATAATCGTTACGCCTTCAGGTATCTCGTATCTGCCTTCGGGCAACATTTTTGCACAAGGGAAGCCGATAAGGTGAGTTCCGTCCTTTGTGAACAGCACTCCGTCAATCGCTTTATATTTCGGGTTGCCTTCTTCAACAATATACTCTTTGAATGTTGAAGGAGCAAAGTTATACATCATGTGAGTGGTGTTTTCGTATTTTCTGTTTGACAAATCAAATTTCGCCGCTCTGAAGAACCCTGCATAGCTTACGAAGTCGCCTCCGATGTATTCACAAGTTGCAGGAATAGTCAGCGTTTCATTTTTGAAAGAATAATCGTGGTCAAACGCCTTGTCACCGAAATACCAAAGATTCTTCGGTAAGGTCAGAATACCTGTCATATTATAGTTTCTTTCAAAAGCGGACGCGCCGATTACGGTAATACCGTCATGAAGCTTCAGGCTTGTGAAATTACAGCTTCCGAAAGCGTAAGGTTCAATGACGGTTAACGCTTCATTGATAACAAGCTCACCCGTCAGAGAGGAGCATTGATTAAATGCCGCCAATCCGATTTCCGTTAAGGATGCAATGTCAAAGTATTCCAAAGAAACGCAGCCTTCAAACGCAGATGATCCGACTGCGGTTATGGTTGAATCGGAAGTGACGGTTTTTAATTTCTTGCATACGCAAAAACACGCTTGACTTATGGATGTAATCTTTTGAGGCAAATGAATCGTTTCAAGATTTGCACATCTTATGAATGCACCCTGTCCAATGGATTCAACACCGTCGGGCAACACAATTCCTTTTATCTCATTGTTGGCAAAAGCATTACTACCGATAGTTTTTAATGTTGACGGAAGCGTGAAGCTATCAACTTTAGCACCGCTGAAACATATATCGGGAATTTCTGTTATGCCATCTTTGAGAATAACGCTGTTGCACAGCTTTAAATCATCTCTTCCGTCAACAAAAAACGAAGCATAACCAACGCCAGTCAAATTTATTGTATCGGGAAAAGTAATATATTTTGCCGCACGAAACGCTTCATCGCCAACGCTGAATTCATCTGCGGTATCTATCGAGCGAATGACGCTTTTATAAAAGGCATTGTTTCCGATTGAGGAAATATTGCCGCCTTTTATATATTCAACCGCCGCACTGCCGGAATAGCCGCAGTCATAAAATGCTTTCGAGGCAACAGAAGTAACGGAACCGGGCAGCTCAAGAGTCTTTACATCTTTAAATCCTACCGGCAACCTTCCGTTTCCAATCTGAGTGACTGTATAGCCATCAATTGTCTCCGGAATAATCAGCGTTTCAGGATTTGTCTCGCCCGGATTACATATATACTGATATACCGAGATTGTGCCGTCATCAAGGATTTCATATCTGAAGCCCGGTTTTGTATCTTTCCAGTAAATAATGACCTTTGAAGAAATAATATCATTCTGCGGGATTCCAAGGTCAATTTCACCTTCATTTTTGTTTGTGATATAAATCGTTTGAATTGAGCATCGTTCAAAAGCTCTCAAAGCCTCTTCAAGGCTGTCAAAATGAGCTGTTTTGAGTGATGAATTTGAAAATGCAACCGAGCCGATGCGTTTTACCGTCGGAAAATACGCTTCGGTAAACTTTGTGTTCTCAAAAGCGGAAGAACCTATCTCTTCCAGCTTATCCGCCTTTATTGATGTGATCGGGCAATATTCAAACGCATCGCTTCCTACATAAGTTACATTTTTCAAATCAAGATTGACAAGTTTGCTCCATGAAAAAGCATATGAATCAATTTTTTTGACATTCTTCATGTCTAAACTTTCAAAATTGCACCTGTAAAATGCATACTGACCGATATATGTAACACTCTCGGGAATATCAACAAAGGTAACGCCGGTATCGCTGAATGAGTCTTTACCTATTCCCGTAACGGTTTTTCCGTTAAACGATGCAGGTATTATTACCGATTCACCCGAGCCGAAGTATTCGGCAACATAAAAACCGTCGTCATACGGTGCATAAACCATTTCGGAATCATTATCCGTAATGCTGTCATCAAAGCAAACTTCAATGCCCAGCTTTGCAGCATTATTCAAATATTTTAAGCCCGACTCGTAGGGTTGCTCAACGATAATCCTTTCAAGCGAACATTCCGGATAATTACTTTTATATTTGCAACCTAAAGGAATTATCAATTCCTTAACATTGGTGTTGCTGAGATTGCTCAAACTGCTGAAGCTTCTGATTTCCGTTCCGTGGAAAGTTCTGCCGGGCAGAATCAGGGTTTCTCCTTCGTAATCGGGATTGACATTCGTTATTCTGTAATACTCTTTTCCCGTGCTTGAGTCGGTGTAGGTTTCATAAATAAAGTATTCAAGCTCCGTTCTGTCAACCGTTACATTGATATCAACCGTTCCTCTGAACACATTGCCCCACTGATCTGTGTATTTCAGCTTAACGGCAACTGTTCCGACACGGGAAAAATCAACATTTTCTTCTATTACGGGAACTATATACATAGTTTGCGTTGTGTTGCTGTTATAGCAAATAACACATTCTGCGCGAAAATCGCTGTTTTTGATTCCGGTATACTCGTTGAAATCATTCTCAATACCGGGACACAAATAAAACTTAACGCTTTTCGTTCCGCCAACAAAAACATCAAAAGTTGCCGAAACGATATTCCCTGAACTCTCAACGGAAACCGAAAGAGTATTGGTTCCGATTGTATCAAAGGTAACGGGGGTAAAATCAAAATCTGAAATGTAACCGTAACTTCCGTCACTGTAATAAGCAGTTACCGTCAGATTTTTTGCGGTCAATGTTTGTCCGATATAATATGCGGCACTGTTCGCCTCACACTTTAATGAAGTAATACCAATCGAGTCAACAATAACGATTGTAAAATCTCCGCTGTATTCTTTTCCGTTGTGCTCAAATGATGCCCTCGCAGTATATGAGCCTTTGCTGTTAAAGTCTACGCCGTCGGTATTTATATATTTTATTACGGGATTTATCCGAGTGCCGTCATAAAGATAAGCAGACGCCAGAACATCGGATATGCCGAAGCTGTATCCCTTTTCGTAATTGCTTTTAACGGTAGTGATTTCATATGTGTTGATATCCTTTGAATTTTTAACCTCAATACTGACATCACAAGTCACTTTAACATCGTTTTCCGTATACGAAACAGTAACGGTTTGAGTTCCCGGAACAGAGTATTTACTGTACGGAGTTTCTATTGCGGCTTCGGCAACGGATTTGACCGTTCCGTCATCATATTTTGCCTTTATTTCAAAATCATTGTGGGAAAGGATTTTTCCTTGAATAATATACGGTGTTTTAAGCTTTGCGCTGATTGAAACCAATCGAGGAGAAAGAGCTTGTTCCACTTCGCTTGCCGAAGGTTCGCGGGCTCCGCTGTAATAAACGGAAACAGCTCCGCCTTTTGATTTCAGAATAAAATAATGACTACCGCCCTTGGAAAGATTCATTGAAACTTTGGTTGCGCCGTCGCTGACATAGCTGAAAACAAAGTTTCTCGTGCCTCCGATACGGCAAATCTTGTCATTGTTTCCGGTTTCTTCGTAGTAATTATCAGTCAGTCTTACAACAGAATCATTATCAATTGAAACTGTCCAATCAGCACCCAACTCTTTCCATGCTTCAGCACACACAATTACATTGCTGTCCTCGGTATGGTAATTAACTACCGTTTTTATTTTACCGGGTGAAAAGAAAACAGTTATTGTCGCAAACAAAACAAAAATACTTTTTAAAAATTGATTCATCTTGTTTCCTCCTTTTAATATACTCTGACACTGTTAATGATTCTGTTTCCTTTTTGATGCCAAGCAAATTGCATTTAATGGACATTTAAGCAAAAAAGACCTGTTTTATGGAATTTTAATCCTTGAGACAGGTCTTAAACCGAGTATTATTTTTTATTTTGCTGTTCTGAAATTCTGATCATAGCCCGAAACCATGAACTGCGGATACTTGCTTGATGCGCCTGCATAGAATTCGCCGTCATATGTTAAAAGCCAAATCATAAAGTCGCTGTAATCGCTTCCGTATCTGCAAGAAACGTGCGGAGCATCTTTGATTGCATAAGTATATTTCGGGAAATGAGCAGTTGAAAGGTCAACAATTCTGTCGGGAGAAAGATATTTCGGATTTTTCGCCACATAATCGTCACCGAGAGTCTCTCCGTATTTTGCAACGGTCGCATATCCCGATGTGTTTACGGTTTCAAGAGTTCCGTCACCGTTCCAATCAGCGCTCTCGTTAAAGGGAGTAAGCGGAGAGTTATAGTTCGATACAATTGCAATCTTAACTCCGCTGTTAATCATTTTATTCAGAAGCTTATCTCTGCCCGCCATCATTGCCTGAAGTCGGTCTGCTCTTTTAAGAAAATCAGCATTTTCAGCGTTTCTTCCGCCAAGCATGAAATCGATTGCCGATTCATAATCCTCGGGCTGGACAAGACCCCAAAGAGACAGCATATGGCCGAAAATCGGTTTCAGAATTCTGTCATAAATATCATCATAATAATATTCAAGGATAAAATCGGTAATCTCCGTCAGAAAATCAAATCCGCCGATATCATTCAAAAAGCCGCAAAGCTCCTCAACAACGGGCTTATCTTTATTTTTAATCTGATAATTAAGGAAATTATAAAGATTATCAGCTTCAATGCTTACTCTGCCGTTGAGCAGATCTGACGCAACCTGAGCGCCGAAAAGAGTTGAGGACATAAACAGACAGCGTTCTATTTTATCATAGCCGTATTTGGTCAGATAAGCAAGGGTCATTATTCCGCCCATGCTTGCGCAGACAATGCTGACCTTTTTGTGACCCGTTTCCTTTACGGCGGTTTCAACAAGAGTGTTAATTTCATCTGCAACAACAAACGGATCAAGACGCCAATCATAATTCAAATAATAAGTGTGATCTCCGCCGAAATTTTCAATGCAAGCTCTTGCCATGCCGAGTTCGTTAAATTCGCCCTCAACAAGCTCCTGATAATTGCCTGCGCCCTCGGTATACTTTGGCTGACCGATGTTATAGAGCGAATCTCCGTTTTCATCAATAGTCAGATATTTCAGCAAATTATAAGCGTAATTAATGACAATATCAATGGCTTCATCGGTTCTGAAAAAGCTGAGATTAGCAAAAACACCTGCAAGCTTCAAAAGAAGCTGGGGAACATCGACATCAAGAATCGGCTTTTCATTTTCGGTTCCGTAGTCAACATAAAGACCTGCAAAATCCATTCCTCTGACCACAATAACAGGAACATTTTCGCATTCATCAGGGTCATGGGCTTTTGAGCCTGCAAAGGCAGGAATAGCCGATACAAGCAAAATTGAGATTGCAAGAATAATACTGATAACCTTTTTCATTTTTTTCATCCTTTCAAATTATATGCAAACAGTCATTTTCTTCAGTTAAATCAAACAAAACGGGTCTTTCAAGCGGATGATTATTGGGAGAATGAAGAATCAGATGCAGCGACCCTGAATAATCCTCAAAAATCATGCCGTGACCGCCGTTTTCATCAAACAACAGTTCTTCATGGCGCCAATTGCCGTCAATTTCTCCGTTATCTGACGAAGATACCGCCTGAACATATCCCTTTTCATTGATTGAAGACCAAATCATCAGCAGTTTTCCGCCCTGCGTGCGATACATGAACGGCCCGTCGGTTATAAAATCTTTGCGGCTTTTATCTGCCCAAAACGGCTCAGACGCCTTGAACAGAACAAACGGTTCTCCTGCGGGAGAAGACAAATCGGCAGAAAGCTTCATTGCGCACATTTCGCCGTCTTTAACCTGAACCCATTCATGGCAAAATACTATGTAAGGATCGCCGTTTTTATCAATATAAAGAGTTCCGTCAAGACATTGCCAATCACGGGGAGTTATTGCATCGTTTGAAGTCGGAACAAAAGGCCCTTCGGGAGAGTCACTTTGAAGAATCTGAGTTCCCCTGAGTCTGCTGTCAGAGCGCAGAGAAACAAACATATTGAACTTGCCGTTATAATAATGAACCTCGGGAGCCCAGATTTCTTTGTCAGCCCAAAATCCGTCGGGAACGCTGAAGCACTCTTTCGCCTCACTCCAATTTTCAAGATCTGTGCTGACATATACATCAAGTCCGCAGGCAATTTTCCAAGCGGTTTCGCCACGGGTTCCGTAGAGATAATACTTTCCGTCAAACGGCAAAATAAACGGATCACGAATATGTATATCCGAAAACTTCATCAGCATTCCTCCGTAAAATTAACTTTATAGTGATGAACAAATACGCCTAATACTTTATTATAGTCAAGAACATGCATAACAGAACCATCGTCTGATTGCCAAAAGGTCATGCCCTCTGCTTCAACATTTTCACCGCCGACATTTCGTTTAGCGGCAAGGCTGACATTTCCCGTTTCAACATTAACTCTGATAATATTCTTATAATTGCCACTGTCTTTTGTGTCATTTGAGAGATAGAGAACTCCGTTAAGAAATTCACCGCCCTGAATTCTGTCGATTTCGCCAAGACCGGTAAGCGGTATTTCTTTGACAAGCTTCATTGAATCGTTAACATCATAAGCATAAAGCGTCTGAGCATGAGACCATTTTGAAGCATATAACAGACCCGTCTGAGAATCAACGGCAAGCCATGGCACACCATCGGAATAAATCTCATTCGGCAAATCGTATATTTCGCCCGTTGATTTTAATGTTTTGCAGTCGAAAACAACAATGCATGCCTTGCACTCGTCGCCACCCTCAACGGAAGCGTAAATTTTGCCGTTATAAACGCTGATGCCGCCGATATGATTGTTACCTCTTTCGGAACACTTTTTCGGCAAGGGATTAACGGCAGAATCAACCAACTCAAAATCATCAAAGGTGAATTTGCCGAGAGCCGTCAGATTAACTGCGGCTATGGCGCCGCTTGTGTAATAATATTCGCCGTCGGTCGCTATGCCCTGACCCATAAGCAATGCTTTTTCAAAAACAAAAACATCCTGCGAAACAAGCTCTGCAGTTTCGGTCGATTCAGCCGCAGGGGTTGTCAGCAAGGTTAACAGCAATAACGGCAAAGTCAGAACAGACATTATTTTTCTTATCAAAACCATAATTTCTTTCTCCCGCTTAAACTTTAACAATATATTAACATATATAATTCAGAATTTCAAATTATAAACAGTTTTTTGTTAACAAAAAATTTCTATTTTTTTTGTTTAGTATTTACAATTTTTTCGTCTTTTGTTATAATACATAATAAATAAAGCAAAAAATCGGAGGTAAAGAAATGCAAAAATTCAAAAAAGCTCTCTCGGTTATGCTTGCGACAGCATTGCTTTTGACGGGTTCTTCCCTCGCATTTGCCGCAACAGACACCGACTACGCAATCACAAACCCCTATGCTTCGGTTGATTTCAACACATGGAATCAATACAAAGCTGATCTTCACAGCCACACAACTTTCAGCGACGGCCATAACACTCTGCCCGAAATGGCTGAAAGACATTACGAGCTCGGTTTTGATATATATGCAATAACCGACCACGGCACAAACAGCATCGGCTACACCACTCAGAAATTCAACACGGCAATGGAAGTTGTTTCCGTTATCAAAAACGACGGTGAGCATCACGACGAGGTACTTTCTTCAAGCGGAACTGCCGCAAACGGAAATGGATATAAAGTAGAAACCGTCAACGGCGATGAATATTACACACAGACTCTTGCGAACGGCGACGGTCAGTCTATGATGAGAGTTCCTTTCGGAATTGAGCACAACCCCACATCATTCAACAACGCCCATGTAAACTCCTTCTTTGTAAATTACGGCACGGGAATCGTCGGCGGAACAAGCAACTACCTCGCCCCCATAAGCAAGGTTCAGGAGCTCGGCGGCGTTTCGGTTATCAATCATCCCGGCGAATACACAAACGCAAGAGATGAAGTTTACACCGCAGACGCATACAACATCGAAAATACGCATTATAAATATGTAATAAACAAATACGCAAACATTCTCAAGACCTATGACACCTGCATCGGCATTGACATCAACAGCAAGGGCGATTCACGCACCCGCTTTGACAGAAAGCTTTGGGATATTCTTCTTCAAAAGGTTGTTCCGAGCGGCAGAAATGTTTTTGCAATCGGCTCAACCGACGCTCACAACCTTGATATAGTTGATTCGGGTTATACCGTTGTTCTTATGCCTGAGCTTACTTCCCATGCTCTTAAAACCGCTCTTTCAACCGGCACATTCTTTGCGGCAAGCAAATATATCGGCAATGTTGATGAACTTGCAGGCTACAGTGCAACTCTGCTTGCTTCTGAGAATTCCGAAGCTGTTGAATTCGGCAAGGAAATTGCGGAATGTGTTGAAACAATTAACACCGAGATTGCGGAAAACGGCAGTCAGGGCACTAAATACAAGGTTGAAGACGGATTTGCCGCTCCCAAGGTTACAAACATCGTTGTTGACGATGCGGAAGACACTATAGCTATCACCGCCGAGAACGCTCTCCTTGTTCATTGGATTGCTGACGGCAAGGTTATTGCGACCGG
>JAEDKI010000063.1 GCA_016295895.1 Clostridiaceae bacterium
ATTCAAGGTGTTGTTGATTATTTATCCTGGAACCTGCTCAAAAACAGCTTGGTTCTCTCCTGCTGAGGATTGTTGATGACCTGCTCGGGGCTGCCCTGCTCAACGATAACGCCGCCGTCCATGAAAATAACATGGTCGGAAACATCCCTTGCAAACGCCATTTCGTGAGTGACGATAACCATTGTCATCTTCTCTGCGGCGAGGCTCTTGATAACCTTCAGGATTTCGCCCGTCAGCTCGGGGTCAAGCGCCGAGGTCGGCTCGTCAAAGAAAAGAATGTCGGGATTCATCGCAAGCGCTCTTGCGATTGAAACTCTCTGCTGCTGACCGCCCGAAAGCTCGCAGGGGTAGGCTTCGGTTTTGTCGGAAAGCCCGACCTTTTCAAGAAGGCTGAGAGCGTTTTCGTTGATTTCTTCAAGAATCTGCTTTTTGTTTTTTCTCCAATCATCACGCTTTTTTGCCCGAAGCTCACAGGCAAGCGTAACATTTTTCAGCACCGTATACTGCGGAAAAAGATTGAACGATTGAAATACAAGCCCGACTGCAAGGCGGTTTTTGCGGATTTCTTTTTTGCTGAGTTTAAGCTCGTTTTCGCTGTCAAAAACAACGTTTCCGTTAACGGTGATTTTTCCCTTATCGGCTGTTTCAAGAGAGGTTATGCATCTTAAAAGAGTTGTTTTTCCGCTGCCCGATGAGCCGATAACGGAAAGCACCTTGCCCTCCTCGAGGTCAAAGTCTATGCCCTTTAAAACATTGTTACTGCCGAAGCTCTTATGCAAATTTCTGACTTCAAGTATTGCCATTTCAGTTTACCTCCGTCAGTTATGGTAATAGTCAAGTCTTTTTTCTATTCTGCCAAACACAATCGTCAGCAATCCGTTGAACAGCAGATAGAATAAGCCTGTTGCAAGCAGAGGCCAGAGAATGCCGTTTGACTTGATAAATGCCTGACCTGCCCAGATAATTTCATAAACTGAAATTATTCTTGCAAGCGAAGTATCCTTGACGAGAGTAATTATTTCGTTGCTCATTGGCGGAACAATGCGCTTGACAAGTTGCATGAGGATAACCTTGAAGAAAGTCTGCGTTTTCGTCATACCGAGAACCTGACAAGCCTCATACTGCCCTCTCGGAATGCTCTCAATGCCGCCTCTGTAGATTTCGGAGAAATAGCATGCATAGTTAATTGAGAACATTATGACAACGGAAACCATTCTGTCCATAACCTTCCATGTTGCAAGCCATTCGATAATCGGGTTTGCACTTGCCTGAGCCGCCGCCCAGTTGCCGATAAGACCCGGACCGTAGAAGAACACAATGAGCTGAAGCATCAGCGGCGTTCCCCTGATAACCCATACAAAGATTTTTACGATTGCCTTGAGGGGCTTAAACTTACTCATTGAGCCAAAGCAGATGATAAGCCCGAGAGGAATCGCAAAAAGAAGTGTCAAAGCGAAAAGCTCCAGAGTGACGGCAAAACCGTTAATGAGCTTTGTCATTACAATTTCAAACATTTTTATCCCCTATATATAAATATATAAACACAAATACAGAGCGCAGTTTTGCCTGCGCTCTGCAAGAATATCCGAATTAATTATTTAACGAGAGTAAGCTCGTATTTTTCTGCAAGAGCGTCAAGAGTGCCGTCAGCCATAAGCTCAGCCATGATCTTGTTGACCTCTGTGCAAGCGTCGGAGCCTTTTCTGAATCCGATGCCGTATTCTTCCTCAGAAAGAGAAGCTGTATAGGTGAAGTCGGCATAGCTTGTGCCTTCGCCTGTCATTGCCTTTGCCATGGTGATGTCGATAACGGCAACATCTGCTGCGCCCGACTTGACTTCAAGCAGAGTATCGCTCTGAGCGGTAACTGGGGTAACGTTTGTGTAGCCAAGCTCTGCAACAAGCTTTTCAGCGGCTGAACCGCCCTCAACGGCGATTGTTGCATCCTTAATTGACTCAACGGTTGCATATTTCTCGGCATCGTCAGCCTTGCAGACGATAACCTGAGCGTTGATAACATAGGGATCGGAGATATCCATACCGTCTTTAAGGTCATCTGTGATTGTCATGCCGTTCCAAACGCAGTCGATGGTCTTTGCGTTAAGCTCGTTGGTCTTTGCATCCCAATCGGCAAGAACGAAAAATTCGGGAGTAACGCCGAGCTTTGCGCAAACAGCTTCTGCAAATTCGGTGTCAAAGCCTGTCCATGCGCCGTTTTCATCGGGATAATTCATGGGAGCGTAATCGGTGATACCGATAACCATTTTGCCCTTGCTCTTTATGTATGCGAGATCGCTGTCGGCGGCTGCGGTTGTGTCACCGTTTGCGGTAGCCGTGGTGGGATCGACATCTGCATTGCCGCCGCAGGCAGCAAGAGAAAGCATCATAAGAGCCGCAAGAACCAATGCTAAAATCTTTTTCATAATTTTTTTACTCCTTTTCAGCCGCTCAGCGGCTTTTAGTGTGTTATTACATTACCATACTAAAGCGGTTTTGTCAACAGTATTTTTGATTTTTGTTATTTTAGTCAATAAGGCACTACCAAAACGGCTGTGCCTCGTTAATTTTGTATCAAGCATCAAGTCTGCTGTCATAGAGTTCTTTATAAAATCCGCCCCGTGCCATAAGCTCGGCATGATTGCCCTGCTCGATGATTTTTCCGTTTTTCATAACAAGAATAACATCGGCGTTCTTAATCGTTGAAAGCCTGTGGGCAACGATAAAGCTCGTTCTGCCCTGCATCATCGTTGAAAATGCCTGCTGAATCCTGATTTCGGTTCTCGTGTCGATTGATGAAGTTGCTTCGTCAAGAATCAGCATGGGCGGCAGGCAGAGCATGACTCTCGTTATGCACAGAAGCTGTTTCTGACCCTGCGAAAGCCCCGATGCCTCGTCGGATATAACCGTGTCATAACCCTGCGGCAGTCGCTTTATGAAGCTGTGGGCATGAGAAGCCTTTGCGGCGGCAATGATTTCTTCGTCGCTCGCCTCGGGTCTGCCCATGGCGATATTTTCTCTGACCGTGCCGTTTTTGAGCCATGTATCCTGCAAAACCATTCCGTAGCTTCGGCGCAGACTTCTGCGGGTTGCGTTGTTGATGTCAACGCCGTCAATGCTGATTTTTCCGCCGTCAACATCATAAAATCGCATGAGCAGGTTGACAAGCGTTGTTTTTCCGCAGCCCGTCGGGCCGACTATCGCAACCCTGCTGCCGCTCTTGACCGAAAGATTGAGGTCTTTTATCAGCTCTTTGCCCTTGGTGTAAGAAAATTCAACATTTTCAAGAGAGACATTTCCCTCAACATCCGAAAATTCAACCGCATCGGGTTCGTCGGGCTTCTGCGGCTCCTGCTCGACAAGCTCAAACAGTCTCTCGGCGCAGGCAAGCGCATTCTGAAGCTCGGCAATAACTCCCGAAATCTCGTTGAACGGCTTTGTATATTGATTCGCATAGCTCAGAAAGCACGAAAGACCGCCGACGGTTATCGCTCCGCCGATTGCGGCAACCGCTCCCGTCAGAGCGACAACGGCATACACAACGCTGTTGACAAAACGGGTTGTCGGATTCGTGATTGACGAAAAGAATATTGCTTTCAGAGAATGCTTTGCGTATCTTTCGTTTATTTCGTCAAATTCTTCAAGACATTTTTCTTCTCTCGAAAATGCCGCAACGGTTTTCATCTCTCCGACGGTTTCTTCGATATAAGCCGTCTGCTCGCCCCTGGTCTGAGACTGCTGTTTGAACATCGAATAGGTTCGCTTTGCGATAAATCTTGCCGCAAAGAGCGAAAGAGGAGTCAGAACGACAACGACAATCGCAATTTTATAATTAATCGCTATCATAAAACCGAGCGTTCCGAGAATCGTCACAACGCCCGTGAAAAGCTGAGTGAAGCCCATGAGCAAGCCGTCGGCAAACTGGTCTGCATCGGCAATTATTCTGCTGACAGTTTCGCCCGCAGGTCTTGAATCGATATAGCTCAGCGGCAGAATCTGAATTTTCTCCATAGCCACATTGCGTATATCCCTGACAACTCTGAAAGTTATGCGGTTGTTGAGAGTGTTCATGACCCATTGAGCCGCCGCAGAGACAATTGCAAGAATCGCTATCGTATAAAGATACGGAGTAAGCCCTGCGAAATTGACCCTGCCCGCTCCGATGATTTCATCAATCGCCTTGCCCGCAAGCACGGGAATATAAAGAGTGCAGGCAACGCTTGCGGCGGCAAGAATAATCGAAAACGCAAGGTGAACACGGTATCTGCCGACATAATGCAACACTTTTTTGACTGTTCCTTTTTTGTTTGCCGATTTCATGCGCTCTCCTCCTCGTCAAACTGCGTCAGGTGAATCTCCCTGTAAACAGCGTTATTTTTGAGAAGCTCCGCATGAGTGCCGACAACCGCTCTGCCGTCGTCAAGCAGTATTATTTTATCTGCGTGCATGATTGAAGAAGTGCGCTGTGAAACGATGAATACGGCGGAGTCGCCCTGAACCGAAGCGATGGCTTTTCGCATTGCGGCGTCGGTTGCATAATCGAGAGCGCTTGAGCTGTCGTCAAGAATGAGAATATCGGCTTTTTTAACAAGCGCTCTTGCAACGGCAAGCCTCTGCCGCTGACCACCCGAAAAATTCCTGCCGCCCTGCTCAACCACGGCGTCAAGCCCGCCCTTTTTGGCAGAAACAAAATCCCAAGCCTGAGCGAGCTTCAAAGCTTCGATAATTTCACCGTCGGTCGCTTCTTCTCTGCCCCAAAGCATATTTTCTCTGATTGTGCCTTTGAATAACACGGATTTTTGAGGAACAACTGCAATTCTTGCTCTGAGTTCTTCAAGAGAAATATCGTTGACATTTTTTCCGAACGCTCTGACCTCTCCGCCCGTTGCCCTGTAAAAAGCGGGAATGAGATTGACAAGCGTTGATTTGCCCGAGCCTGTTGCGCCGATGATTCCGACGGTTTCGCCCTTGGCGACCTTGAAGCTGATATTCTCAAGCGAATTTTCGCCCGCTCCCGCATAGGCAAACGAAACATTGCTGAATTCAACAACGGTTTCTTCTTTTTCGTCGATTTGAGCTTGGGCATTTTCTTTTTCGGCAGGTATTTTAAGCATATCGCTTATTCTTCCGCAACAGGCAACGGATTTTGTGATATTGATAATGAGATTTGCAAATTTGATAAGCTCAACGAGTATCTGAGACATATAGTTATAGAGCGCAACAACCGCACCCTGTGTTATCAGCCCCGCATCGACCCTGATTGCTCCGACATAAATCAGAACGGCAATGCCGATGTTGATTATAACGCAGGTCACGGGATTGAGGAGCGCAGATATTCTGCCAGTGAACTCCTGAACCGCCGTCAAAGCGTCATTTTTATCCTTGAACTGCTTTTCCTGCTCGCTTTCCTTGCAGAATGCTCTGATGACCCTCGCTCCGACAAGGCTTTCTCTCGCCGTGCCGAGAACTCCGTCAAGAGCGGTTCTGACTTTTTTATAGAGCGGAATACAGGCGAACATTATTCCGAAAACAACAACCGAAAGAGCGGGTATAACAACCGTAAAGGTCAGCGCCGCCCTGCTGTCAACGGTGAAAGCCATTATCATTGCTCCGAAAACGACAAACGGAGAACGCAGAAGCAGGCGCAGAGTGAGATTGAGGCCGTTCTGAACGCTGTCCATATCGCTTGTCATTCTCGTTATCAGCGTTGAGGTTCCGACGGAATCAATCTGCTCATAGGTAAGGCTTTCGATATGAGAATAAAGCGCATGGCGAAGCCTTTTGACAAAGCTTACCGACGCTTTTGCGGCAAAATACTGCGCCGTTAGCGAAAATGCAAGCCCGACTGCGCCGAACAGAATCAGCACAGCACACATTTTGAAAATATACGGCTTGTCCGACAGAGCTATTCCCTTGTCGATTATCGCCGCCACAACGAGCGGAACAAACAGCTCAAGAATCGCTTCAAGCATTTTGAAAAGCGGCGCAAGAACGCAATATATCCTGCTGCCTTTCAGATATTTTAACAGTCCTTTCATGCTTAACCTGCTTTCTCCTTTTTTAGCCATTAATTATATCATATTATTTCCTTTTTGTGAAGCATACAGACAAAAAAACAATATTGTATGAATAAAATGAGTTTTTATTGAATAATTGGAAATATGGACAATAAAAAATGTGATACAATTGACAGAAATAAACACTAACGGAGGGAAAAAGCGTGAAAGAAACAAAAGTTACAAACTTCGGTATTCAGCGTAAAATCGTTGCAAACATGACTTCCGAAAGCTGGGAAACAATTCCTCATATTTCATATATATACGAGCCCGAGGTTTCAAAATTTCTTGAGGTTGTCAAGGAGCTTAACGCATCGGGTAAATTCCCCGTTAAAATCACCATCAACACAATCATGCTCAAGGCTCTTTCAGAGGCTTTCAAGGCAGCTCCCCACCTCAACGCTCACATCAACTTCAACCGCAAGCTCGTCAGAGGAACCATCACCGAATATGATGAGATTCACGCTTCAATGACCTGGGTTCTCCCCAACGGTGAGATGATGACGATAAATCTTCACGACATCGGCAACAAGAGCCTTGTTGAACTGACGGAATACATTGCAGATGTCGGCAGAAGAATCGGCAACACCGACCTCACCGAGGTTATGTTCTCCGTTTCAATGCAGGATACCCTTGAAAAGCTCAAAAGAGGTCATCTTCTCAATGCTATTTACCGCCTTGTCGGCTCAAAGACGGGCAAAAACAAGGTCAAGACTCTTTCGGGCAACGCCAAGAAGGATTATTATAAAATCCCCGAAAAGGACAGGCTCACAAAAGAGGATATCAAGCAGGGCACGGTCACGATTTCAAACATCGGCTCAATAACAAGAGGCATCCCCGGCAGAGTTTCTCTGCTTTCAATCATTCCTCCTCAGATTTTTGTTGCCTGCATCGGCTCGGTAACAAAACGCCCCGTTGTTAAGCAGGACGAAAACGGCAACGACTATGTCGCCGTCGGTCAGGAAATGCCGATTGACCTCGTATTTGACCACAGAGCGCTCGACTTCGGCGATCTCGTTCCGTTCATCAATAAGCTTGAGGATATTTTCAAGAATCCCGAGCAGATGTATAATTGGTAATAATAAAAATAAAAGCAGATTATCGGTCGGTTAAACACGATCCTTAATCTGCTTTTTTTGCAGACAAATATCTGCAAAAATTCCATAAAAAAATTCATAATTTCTTAAAATTTTTCTTTACAAATCGTTTTCGGTGTGATAGAATATTCACGGCAAAAAACAAATCTTTAAAAGCGGTACAGAGATGCCGACAAGATTTTCATATATTTTTAAGAAGCGGATTTCTTCGGATTATCCGCAGAGTCTTTATGTGATCTTGTCGGGTGCGGCAGGGTCATTTTTTATTGCCCCCGGAGGAATAAAAATGGAATTCAAGTCAAATATCATGGACAGCGGTGCCGTCAACCGTGCCCTTGCGAGGATATCTCACGAAATTGTTGAGCGCAACCCCGGCTGTGACCGTATCAGCCTTGTCGGAATCATGCGCCGTGGCGCTCCGCTTGCAGACATTCTTGCGGCAAAAATCCGTCTGCTCGGCGTTGAAACCGAAATCGGCTATCTTGATATCACTCTTTACAGAGACGACCTTAGCGGCGGATATCAGCCGAAGCTCAATTCAACAAAAATCGATTTTTCCGTTACCGACAAAACAATCGTCATGGTTGACGATGTGCTTTTCACCGGCAGAACCGCAAGAGCGGCAATGGACGCCTTGATGTCACTCGGCAGGCCGTCAAAAATCCAGCTTGCCGCCCTCATTGACAGAGGGCACAGGGAGTTGCCCATCGTTGCGGATTATATCGGCAAAAATGTTCCGACTTCAAGAAACGAGGTTGTGGTTGTTAAAATCCCGCCCTTTGAAGATGAAATCGGAGTTTCCATCTGGCAAAAATAAATTTGTATATATTTTTAAGGAGGTCAATATACATGAAACTCGTTTACAACATCAAAGACAAGCCGAAGTTCGGTCAGCTGATCGTCTTCGCATTCCAGCAGCTCCTCGCAATCCTTGCTGCGACCATCGCCGTGCCCTCAATCATCGGCAACGGCATGTCACAGTCTGCAGCTCTGTTCGGCGCAGGCGTCGGCACAATCGTTTATCTTCTTTTCACCAAATTCAGAAGCCCCGTTTTCCTCGGCTCTTCATTCGCATTCATCGGCTCAATGTTCGCAGCCTTCGGCGGTGCGGTTTCAACAGCCGCAGGCCATGCAGGTCTGATCATCGGCGCAGCTTTCGCAGCTCTTGTTTATGTTGTTATCGCAATCGTAATCAAGTTTGTCGGCGTTGAATGGCTCAACAAGCTCATGCCCGCAGTTGTTATCGGCCCCACGGTTGCAATCATCGGTCTTTCGCTTGCAGGCAACGCAGTCGGCGACGCCCTCAAATTTGCAACCAACAACGGTTCCGCTTATGAAATGAGCGCTCACGGCTGGGTTGGCTTCATCTGCGCTCTCGTTACTCTCCTCACCGTTATGATCTGCTCCGTTTACGGCAAGAAGATGGCAAAGCTCATTCCGTTCATCATCGGTATCCTTGCAGGCTATGCGGTTGCCGCAATCTTCACGGTTATCGGCATCAAGACCTCAAACGAAGCGCTTCAGGTTATCGACTTCTCAATCTTCAGCAACATGAAGTGGCTCCCCGACTTCACCTTCCTCAAGGCTGTCAAGGGCTTCGCAGAAATTGACGGAAAATACATCGCAACCATCGCAGTTGCCTATGTTCCCGTTGCATTCGTTGTTTTCGCAGAGCACATTGCAGACCACAAGAACCTTTCTTCAATCATTGACAAAGACCTCCTCGCAGATCCCGGTCTCCACAGAACCCTGCTCGGCGACGGTATCGGCTCTCTTGCAGGCTCAATCTTCGGCGGCTGCCCCAACACCACCTACGGTGAATCAGTCGGCTGCGTAGCCATCACGGGCAATGCTTCGGTTGTAACAATCCTCGCAACGGCAATCATCGCCATCATCATCTCCTTCTTCGGCCCGTTCGTAACCTTCCTCAGCTCAATCCCCTCCTGCGTAATGGGCGGCGTTTGCATCACCCTCTACGGCTTCATCGCAGTCAGCGGTCTTAAGATGATTCAGGGCGTTGACCTTGGCGAAAACAAGAACCTGTTTGTTGTTTCAACAATCCTTATCACCGGCATCGGCGGCATGGCTCTCAAAATCGGTCAGGTTACTCTTACCTCCGTTGCCTGCGCTCTTATCCTCGGCATCATCGTTAACGTTCTTCTTTCACGCAAGGATAATAAAGCAAGCAAATAATCCAATCAAAGCATAATTAATATCGGCGGTTTGCTCAGCGGCAAGCCGCCCTTTTTTATTTAAAGGTAAAATTTTCGGTGTTGTGTTTATTTACAAAAACGAAGCCCCGTTTCTGTGTAAGTTTCATAAAAAACATTTGCGGTATTGAAAAACACCCGCCTCTATGATAGAATAAGTATTATATTTTT
>JAEDKI010000064.1 GCA_016295895.1 Clostridiaceae bacterium
ACCAATAAGGGCATAAACCTTCTTGAGCCGGGCGATACTCCTAACGAAAACGCTCAGTTCCTGCTTTTCCTGTGCGCAGTTATCAAGGCTGTTGACGATTATCAGGATCTTCTGAGAATTTCCGTTGCAACCGCAGGCAATGACCACCGTCTCGGAGCTAACGAAGCTCCTCCGGCAGTTGTTTCAATGTTCCTTGGCGACGAAATCAACGAAATCCTTGAATCAATCGAGAATGACACCGCCTATGACGCAAAAGAAAAGGTTCAGATGAAGATAGGCGTTCATGTTCTTCCGAAATTCCCCAAGGATACAACCGACAGAAACAGAACCTCACCTTTTGCATTCACAGGCAACAAGTTTGAGTTCAGAATGCTCGGCTCGGCAAGCTCTGTTGCAAGCGCAAACATCGTTCTTAACACAGCTGTTGCAGAGTCGCTCAAATCCTATGCGGACAGGCTCGAGGGCGTTGATAATTTTGAAGAAGCTCTTCACGCACTCATCAAAAAGACTATCAAGGATCACAAGAGAATCATCTTCAACGGCAACGGATATGACGATGAGTGGATCAAGGAAGCTGAGTCGAGAGGACTTCTTAATCTCAAAACCACTCCCGACGCTCTGCCCTATCTGACCGCCGAAAAGAATGTCAAGCTCTTTGAGGAGCATAAGGTATTCACAAAGGCTGAGATTGAAGCCCGTCAGGAGATATTCTACGAGAATTACTGCAAGACCATTAACATCGAAGCTCTGACAATGATAGATATGGTCAATAAGGATATTCTTCCCGCTGTCAGCAAATATGTCGGCAAGCTCAGCGAGACAGCAGCAACCAAGAAGAGCTGCTTTGCAGGCGCTGACTGCACATATGAAGAAAAGACGGCAACAAAGCTTTCGGCTTTGTCAGGCTCGATTTATTCAAAGGTTACCGACCTTGAGAATTCGTTCATCGACCTCAAGAACGCAGGCAACGTTGTTGAAGAAGCTGAAATGTTCAAGTCGGTTATCATTCCCAAGATGCAGGAGCTTCGTGCCGTTACTGATGAAGCAGAATGCATTACTTCGGCTGAATATTGGCCGTATCCCTCATACGGTGAGCTTCTTTTCGGAGTAAGATAAATAATTGCGGATAAATCTGCGGAGGTTTGCGGAGGCTTACGCAGAAAAATGAATACTTTTTATCATACAAAGGCGTATGATTCCCCGAAACAGGGGGGAATCATACGCTTTTAATATTTTGTAGAAGGGTGTATGTTATGAGCGATCTTATTTTCGGCAGCACGGGCGTATGGTTTATGATGGGTGCTGTGTTGGTGTTTTTCATGCAGGCAGGCTTTGCGATGGTTGAAACAGGCTTTACCAGAGCGAAAAACGCAGGCAACATCATCATGAAAAACCTTATGGACTTTTGCATCGGCACGGTTGTTTTTGTTCTTCTCGGAGCAGGCTTGCTGCTCGGCGAGGATGCTCTTTTCGGACTTATCGGCGTGCCGAATCTCAGGCTTTTCACGGATTTTGAAAACTATGATTGGGGCAACTTCGTATTCAATCTTGTTTTCTGCGCAACAGCGGCAACAATCGTTTCCGGCGCAATGGCTGAGAGAACAAAATTCAGTTCATACATAATTTACAGCGGAGTTATTTCCGCCGTCGTTTACCCCATTGAAGCCCACTGGGTCTGGGGCGGTGGCTGGCTGACACGCCTCGGAGCAAATCTTTTCGGCGAGGGTTCTCCCGAATTCGTTGATTTCGCAGGTTCAGCGGCGATTCACATGGTCGGCGGTATTGCAGCACTTATCGGTGCAATCATTCTCGGACCCCGTCTCGGAAAATATGTCAAGAGCAAGGACGGCAAGGTTAAGGTCAACGCTATTCCCGGTCACTCCCTGACTCTCGGAGCATTGGGCGTATTTATCCTTTGGTTCTGCTGGTACGGCTTCAACGGAGCTGCCGCAGGCGACGCCGTTTCTCTTGCTCAGATTCTTGCAACAACGACCGTTGCGGCAGGCGTTGCAACCTGCTCAACAATGTTCTTCACATGGATAAAGAACGGCAAGCCCGATGTTTCAATGACCCTTAACGGCTCGCTTGCAGGCCTTGTTGCCGTAACTGCCGGTTGTGCAAATGTTGACTGCCTTGGAGCAGCGATTATCGGCCTTATCGCAGGTATCCTTGTTGTTGTTGCGGTTGAGTTCCTTGACCTCAAGCTTCATATCGACGATCCCGTCGGTGCAGTCGGTGTTCACTGCGTAAACGGTATGTTCGGCGCACTTGCAGTCGGTCTGTTTGACCGTGTCAACGGCGTTTTCTACGGCGGCGGCTTCAGACTTCTTATAATCCAGATTATCGGCGTTGCCGCAATCGCAGCATGGACAGCCGTTACAATGACAATTGCATTCAAGATCATTCAAAAGACAAACGGACTCAGAGTTTCAAAGGAAGAAGAAATCAAGGGTCTGGATTCAACCGAACACGGACTTATGAGCGCATATGCGGACTTTGCTTCGTCGGTTGAGCATATTTACGACAATGACGAGGAAGCAGCCGAAATCACCGGCACGGTTCCCGTTGATGTTGCGGTTCCCGTTCAGCTTGCAACTGCTCCCGCACCTCACAAGGCAGTTGCTTCCGATGTCAAGATGACAAAGATTGAGATTATCTGCAAGCAGAGCAGATTTGAAGCTCTCAAGAACGCAATGACATCTATCGGAATTACAGGCATGACCGTTACCAATGTCCTCGGCTTCGGCGCACAGGGCGGCGGCAAGGAAATGTACAGAGGCGTTGAGGTTCAGGTTAACCTCCTGCCCAAGATTCAGGTTGAAATAGTCGTCTGCAAGGTTCCCGTCAAGACGGTTATCGAAACCGCAAAGAAGGTTCTTTACACCGGCAACATCGGCGACGGTAAGATTTTCGTTTATGATGTTGAGAATGTTATCAAGGTTCGCACGGGCGAAGAAGGCTATGACGCCTTACAGGATGTAGAATAAAAATTTTAAGAGAAATATATTGGAGTGTGTGTTATGTGTTCAATTATTGGATTAACAAGTAAAACAGTTACAAAAGAAAAATTCAAAGAATGTTTTGACCGAACCGTTTCAAGAGGCCCTGACGCAACAAAGGTTATTGACACAAAGTCGGGTATTCTCGGCTTCCATCGCCTTGCGATAATGGGTCTTACCGACAGCGGAATGCAGCCGTTCACTCTCAACGGCAATTCCGTTGTCTGCAACGGTGAGATTTACTGCTTCCGTCCTCTCAAAGAGGAGCTTTCAAAGGAATACACCTTTGTCAGCGATTCTGACTGCGAAATTCTTCTTCCGCTTTATGAAAAATACGGGGTTGATATGTTCGCAAAGCTCGATGCAGAGTTTGCGTTGATTATTTATGACGGCGCAAGCGACAGTTACATTGCCGCAAGAGATCCCATCGGCATCAGACCTTTGTTTTACGGCTATGACGAGAGCGGAAGCATTATGTTCGCAAGCGAGGCGAAGAACCTTATCGGTCTGACCGATAAAGTTTATCCTTTCCCTCCCGGACATTACTATAAAGACGGCGAGTTTGTCTGCTACTGCGACATTGCGGCGGTTGAAAGCTATGTTGACGACGATGTTGAAACGATATGCTCAAAGATCCATGACAAGCTTGTTGCGGGAATCGAAAAACGCCTTGACGCAGATGCAAAGGTTGGCTTCCTGCTCAGCGGCGGACTTGACAGCTCTCTTGTCTGCGCCGTTTCACAGAAGCTTCTGAAAAAGCCCATTCGCACCTTTGCCATCGGCATGAGCGAGGACGCAATCGACCTTAAATATGCAAAAGAGGTTGCCGATTATATCGGAAGCGAGCACACCGAGGTTATTATCACCAAGGATGATGTTCTGAACTCTCTTGAAGAGGTTATTGCGGCTCTCGGAACATACGATATAACCACTATCAGAGCGAGCATGGGTATGTATCTTATCTGCAAGGCGATTCATGAGCAGACGGATATCCGTGTTTTGCTCACGGGCGAAATCTCAGATGAGATCTTTGGCTATAAATATACCGATTTTGCTCCGTCGGCGGAGGCGTTTCAGCAGGAGGCTCAGAAGCGTCTGCGTGAGCTTTATATGTATGATGTTCTGCGTGCCGATCGCTGCATTTCGGTTCATTCCATGGAAGCAAGAGTTCCTTTCGGTGATCTGGATTTTGTCAAATATGTTATGTCCGTTGATCCC
Organism: Clostridiaceae bacterium; assembly: GCA_016295895.1. Taxonomy (GTDB): domain Bacteria; phylum Bacillota; class Clostridia; order Oscillospirales; family Acutalibacteraceae; genus CAG-177. The sequence goes on from JAEDKI010000064.1 coordinate 4,218, forward strand.
GAAAAGAAGCTTAATAAATATAACAAGGGCAAATATCTGCTTCGCCATGCCTTTGAGGGCGATTATCTGCCGCATGACATTCTCTACAGAGAAAAAGCGGCGTTCAGCGATGCTGTCGGTCATTCGATGGTTGATTATCTGAAAGAATTTGCCGCCGAGGTTTATACCGACGAAGAATACGAAGCGGGAATTGCCAAATATGATTTTGCAAAGCCATTCACCAAGGAGTCTCTCCTTTACAGAGATATATTTGAAAAGTATTACCCCGGGCAGGCGGAAATGGTTAAGGATTTCTGGATGCCCAACAAGGATTGGGAGGGCTGTAATGTTAACGACCCCTCCGCAAGAGTCCTTTCAAACTACGGCGCAAGCGGTATTTAATAAGCTGCGCCCAATTAATTCTGACAGCTCCTTTATATTTCTCTAACACACAGGAACGCCGCAGGAAGAATTCTCCCTGCGGCGTTCCTGCACTCTTTTAAACAAAGAAAACCGCACCCGACACAGTCGGATGCGGCTGAACGGTATTGTTAATTATTCGCCGACATTAATGCCCAAATCACCGAGAATACGGATTACGGTTGAAATGAAGCTCTCAACCAAATCATCGATTCTGGCAAGGAAAGAATTGAGACCCGAATCAAAAACGATTTTGTTGCCAAGCTCGTTGAGCTTTTCGTTTGCAACAGCGGCATGGTCGGAAATAAGGGTGCTGATATCACCGAGCGTGTTGTCGATTTCAGCGTTAACTTCGCAGATGACTCCGTTGATTTCGCCGGGAATGTCAGCATCTGCGGCAAAAGCACAAACTGTTGTAATCGAAAATACCATTGTAACAGCAAGAAGAATTGAAATGATTTTTTTCATGTTTTTTAAACTCCTTTTATTGGTTTGCCAAAATTATACATCAATCAGACATATATGTCAACTGTTTTTCAGAAAAGCAGAGGCGTAATCCGATTCGTTTATCTTGATATTCTTCCACGGACCGCTGCTGCAGTCCTCGTGAGTGAGAACGCCGTTTTCGTAGGTGTGAATATTCAGAAAGCTTGCCTTGCCCTTTGTCAGCACCCAATATCCGTCAATATCCTCGGCAGGGGTCGGATAAATGCTGTCGTCCTCGATAAAATCTCCGCCGTTAAGCTCTCCGCAGCAGAAATAGGTTATTTTATCCTCGCTGTCAAATTGAATATAACAGCGTGTGTCGGTGCTCTGAATAACATAAACTCCGTTTTCAGCCTTTGAAAATTCAAGAAATTCCTCCGTATGCTCGCCTTCGGAATCTTCAACGGTGAAAGCGTAGCGGAAGCTGTCCTGCTTTTCGTCGTAATCAACGGTATATTTTTTCGTAATCTCCTCGCTGACGAACATCAGCGAAAAGCTCGACTTTCCGTCTGAATCATAAACTATATCCGCTCCGTTGCCCTGAAGCTCATAATAGCTTTTGGCATTTTCCGCCGTCATTTCATCCGAAAAGCCGTCGGTCAGTGAAAACGAATCAAGCTCAAAGGGATGAAAGACAGTCAGAATATAATTATCTTCAAGAAAATATTCGCTTTTGTTTTCTGCCTTAACAGCGTTGTTATGCTCGTTTTCAAGCACCGAGGCTTTGGCTTTCATTGCTGAAATAACAGCTTCAAATCGGCTTTTGCAGCCGAGAAAGTTTTTCTCGGTGTTGGTGATGTTGAGCATATCGGCGGTTTTCGGCTTCGCAGATTGCTCCCCGCCCGAGCATGAGCACAGCAGAAGAAGCAGAGCCGCAAAAAGCGTTAAGCATCTTTTCATGGAAAAAACCCTTTAAATTTTATTTTTTCTCGCTCAAAAGCTTTGCAAGCTCGTCCATAAAGGTGTTGATATCCTTGAACTGACGGTAAACCGATGCAAAGCGGACATAGGCAACCTCATCAAGGTCTTTGAGCTTATCCATTGCAAGCTCGCCGATATGAACGGAGGTAACCTCTCTGTCAAGAGAATTCTGAAGCTCCGTTTCAATCAAGTCAACCGCTTTTTCAATTTCATCAAGCGAAACGGGGCGCTTTTCGCACGCTCGGAGCATACCGCTGAAAAGCTTGCTGCGGTCAAAAACCTCTCTTGATTTATCTTTTTTAACAACAATAATCGGAACATTCTCGATTATCTCATAGGTAGTGAAACGCTTGCGGCAACTGTTGCACTCCCTGCGGCGGCGGATGCGCTCGCCCTCGTCGGTCGGTCTTGAATCGATAACCTTGCTTTCTTCACAGCCGCAAAACGGACATTTCATTTTTCAACACTCCTTATTTCGGTTGGTTCGGCAAGATATTGCCCTACCATAAAAATATTATACCATGTTATCGGAATTTTGCAAGTATGATATTAATTTGCCGGTTATGAAATAGAAATATATTGCAAAAAACGGGGTCTGTTCCGTTGACTTTATATTAACGATATGTTAATATTTTGATATAAAATATGTTGTGAAATGTAGGAATGATTATGAAAGCTGATGCAATTGTTTTTACTTCAAACACGGGATTTACCGCTGAATATGCCCGAATGCTCGGTAATAAAACGGGTCTGCCCGTTTATTCTCTCACCGATGCGGCAAAAAGTCTTGCGCAGGGAAGCCGTATTCTCTATCTCGGCTGGCTCATGGCAGGCAAGGTTCAGGGCTATAATAAAGCTTCCGAGAAATATAAAATTTCTGCTGTGTGCGGTGTCGGAATGGGAGCGAGCGGCACTCAGATATCCGATGTCCGCAAGGCAAACGCAATTTCGGACAGTATGCCGGTTTTTACCCTGCAGGGCGGCTTTGAAATGGAAAAGCTCAGCGGAATATATAAATTTATGATGAAAACCATAAAAAAGACAATGGGTAAGAAGCTTGCGGACAAAAAAGACCGCACCGCCGATGAAAACGATATGCTTGACTTAATTATGAAGGGCGGCAGCAGGGTCAGCGAGAGCAATCTCGGCGAGGTTCTTGATTGGCTTGAATCCGAATAACATTTCATTGAAAAATGAGGGAGGAAAAACGATGAAAAAGATAGTTTCACTGATTCTTGCGGCGGTTATGGTGCTTTCGCTCGGAATTTATGCAATAGCGGGAGCGGAGTTTGATAAGGATAACATAACGCCATATCCCGTTATCATTGTACCGGGCTACAGCGCCGCTCAGCTTCGCCTCAATAACGGCGACGGCACATATGAGCATCTTTGGGGAGTTAAGCTTGAGGGCGGAGGCTTCGGAGCCAAGACCATAGCAAAGCTCGCTTACGGAGCAATCAAAATGCTTGCGGGCGACCCCGACTATCTTGTTTCGGTCTGCGGACCTGCGGCAAGAAATTTCTGCGAAAAGCTTCGCTGCAATCCCGACGGCACAAGCGCATACCCCGTTGAGAGATATTATTGGACGGCTGAGGACACAAATTCCGCAGTCCTTCGTGAGAGATATCCCGACGGAGAGTTTCGCCATGAGCAGGATATTATGGGAGTTGTGGCTCAATATGTCGGAGAAGAAAATATATTTAATTTTAACTCCGATTTCAGAATGAGTGCAATAGTCTGTGCACAGCAGCTTGATGAATACATTCAGTCTGTCAAGGAATACACGGGCAAGGATAAGGTTAATATTATTGCCGTCAGCCACGGCGGTCAGGTTTCGGCAACCTATCTTGCACTCTACGGCGAAAAGAACGATGTTGACAATGCGGTTCTGACCGTTCCCGCAATCGGCGGCGCAGGCATTGCCTACGATATTTTTAACGGAAGCTGCGACTTCAACGAGGAGCTTATTGTTAAATTCCTTGAACACGGCTTCAGAAACGAACAGGATTATGAATGGCTTATCAAAACACATCCGCTCGGCGGAATTGACGAGCTTGTTGATAAGCTTCTTGTTGAGCTGTTCCCGAAAATCGGCTATTGGGGCAGCCTTTGGGATTTCATTCCCGTTGAATACTATGAACAGCTTAAAGATAAACTGCTTGACGAGCAGGAATGCGCAGGGTTAATTGCTCTTTCGGACAGATTCCATTATGAAATTCTGCCGAATATCGGCAAGTCCTTCGCCGAGTGCCGTGCAAGGGGAATGAACATTTCAATCATTGCAGGCACGGGCAATCAGGTTGTTACGGGTCTTAAGGAAAATTCCGATGCGATAATCACCGTCAATGCTTCAACGGGAGCAACCTGCGCTCCGTGGGGTTCACGCTTTGCCGACGGCTACACTCAGATTAACCCCTGCGGCGGCAAAAACAAGGTTTCGCCGTCAATGGAAATTGACGCTTCAACCGCTTATATGCCCGATAACACATGGTTCGTTGACGAGCTTTTCCACGGCATGACATTCTGGGATCCGTTCAGCCGTGACCTGATGATAAAGCTGCTTCTGACCGACGAAATAACCGATGTTTATTCCGACCCCGACTATCCGCAGTTCCACGCAACCACCAACCCGTCCCACGGCGTAACAGCCGCCTTTAACAACAGCGTTGAGGGCTTTGCAAGCGACGCTGACACGGCTCTGGTTGTAACAAATATCTGCAACGAGGGCACGGTCAAACTGCTTGCCGTCAATGTTGACGGAGCGGATATTCGGTTCAAGGTCAACGGCGAAAATCTTGCGCCGGGTCAGAGCGTCACTCTTGAAATGAAAGGCACGCTTCCGAAGGTCAGCAAAAAGCTGATGACGGTTACTCTCAGCTATGTTATTCAGGATTCCGCAACGCCCGTCGGCGAAAGAACACTTTCGTTTACCCTCGATAACGGCGATGCGGTCGAATATCAAGGCGGTTATGTTTCCGACGGAGCGGTTCAGCCCGTAAAGACCTCACCGCTTGACGGAATCGGTTCCGACAGCTTCCTCGGAGCAGTTTCGGAATATCTTGAAATGCTGTTCAAAATCGTTAAATATTGGTTTGAGCTTGCATTTGTAAAGATTTAACAATAAAAATTCAGCGCATCTCAGCTCTGCGGCAATTGCCGTGGAGTCGGGATGCGCTTTTTTCGCTTTATTACATTTTCGGGGGCTTCTCCGCCATGAATACCCTGAACAGCGGCAGGCAGGCATTGAAGAATTTTTTGTATGCGGCGCAGTAGTCTGCGCTCTGCCTTGTGCGTTTGCAGCCTCCCGAGCGGCACAGCGGATAAACATTGCATTTTTTGCATTTTTCGGGCAAGGGAATGCTCTCTTTGATAAAATCCGTTGCCGTTTTGCCGAATGCCATTGATTTAAAATCCGATTCATGAATATTGCCGAGCAGATATTCGTCCGTGCAGTAAAAATCGCAGGGATAAATGTTGCCGTTGCTCTCTGCAACGAAC
>JAEDKI010000065.1 GCA_016295895.1 Clostridiaceae bacterium
ATTTTGCGGCGGATCTCAGAGCGCCGACGCCCTCTGCGGCAGCGGAGCTTGCCGTACCCGACTGCGATAGGCTCCGTGAATCTCTCGAAGCCCTTCAAAGAAGAATGGAATCTTCTGCGGCTGAAAGAATCGGATATGAGCGTTCAAGGCTTGAATTAAACAAAGCCGTGCTTAAGAAATTAAGCCCCTCAAATTATATAGATTCTCTTTGCGTCAGATGCGACAGAGCGGTTATGGCAATGGATTCCGCCGTTGCCAAAAGAACTGCCGGGGAATCAAAAAGGCTTGCTTCGGTCTGCGCAAAGCTTGACGCAATGAGTCCGCTGAAAATTCTCGCAAGAGGTTTCAGCGTTGCAAGCAAAAACGGAAAAATAATAACAGATATCGGTTCCGTCAAAAAGGGCGACAGTATAAATGTCAGGCTTTCGGGCGGAGACCTTGAATGTGAAGTAACGGAAGTCAGAGGTTGCTGAATATGGAAAAAATGGATTATGAAAAATCCGTTTCAAGGCTTGAAGAAATTGCGGACAAGCTTGAAAACGGAAATTTAACACTTGAAGAAATGATGAAGCTTTATGAAGAAGGCACGGCTCTTGCCGCAAAATGCTCAAAAAGCCTTGATAAGGCACAGCTTAAAATAACCGAGCTTTCTTCGGGAAAGGCAAAAAGCAATGATTGAATTTGAAAAGAGATTTTCGGATTATGTCCGTCTTATAAATGATGCGGCAAAAAAATATGTTTCTTCCGCTTCCTTTGAGGGCAGAGAATCCGAAGGCTTAAAGGTTATGCTTGAAGCCATGGCTTATTCTCTCAACAACGGCGGAAAGCGTATCAGACCCATGCTGACCCTTGAATTCTGCCGTGTGTGCGGCGGCGATTTTATGAAAGCCGTTCCGCTTGCACTTGCGGCTGAAATGATTCATACCTATTCGCTTATTCACGATGATTTGCCCTGCATGGATAACGACGATATGCGCAGGGGCAGGCCGTCGAGCCACAAGGCTTTCGGCGAAGCCAACGCCCTGCTTGCGGGCGATTCCTTGCTGACCTTTGCGTTTGAAACCGCTCTTTCAGCTCCCGAAATTGACGATAGGAAACGCTGTGCGGCGGCTCTTGAGCTTGCAAAGGCGGCAGGCTGTTCGGGAATGATTGCAGGTCAGGTTATGGATCTTGCCAATGAAGCAAAATCGGTATCGGTTGACGAAATAAAAGCAACCGACAGGCTCAAAACGGGCAAAATGATAAGAGTTTCGGCTCTGCTCGGCTGTATTGTCGCAGGGGCTGATGAGGAAAAAATCAAAGCTGCGGAAAAATATTGCGAAAATATCGGGCTTGCGTTCCAGATTGTTGACGATATTCTTGACGTGACGAGCGATGAAGCTACCCTCGGCAAGCCAATTGGAAGCGACAGCGAAAATGAAAAATCAACCTATGTTTCGCTTCTCGGTCTTGAAGAATCGGCCCGGTATGCCCGTGAGCTTACCGAGCGTGCAAAATCCGCTCTTGATATTTTCGGCTGTGAAGGAGAGTTCCTTTCCGAGCTTGCGGACAAGCTCTCAAACAGGAAAAACTGATTATATGAATCCAAATGTTGAAGTCAAAACAGAATATTTGAAGAATATAAAACACCCCTCGGATGTTAAGCTTCTGAGCGAAAATCAGCTTGAAATGCTGTGCGCCGAGATAAGAAGAACTCTTATTGATACCGTTTCTCAGACGGGCGGACATCTTGCTTCGAATCTGGGAACGGTTGAACTGACCGTGGCATTGCATAAGTCTTTTAACTCGCCCGATGACAAAATAGTCTGGGATGTCGGTCATCAGGCATACACTCATAAGCTTCTGACAGGCAGGTATTCCGATTTTTCAACTCTTAGAACCGAAAACGGAATTTCCGGCTTCGTTCGCCCCGACGAGAGCGAGCACGACAGCTTTTATGAGGGTCATGCCGGAGTTTCGATTTCTCAGGCGGCGGGCATTGCTGCGGCAAATGCCGTTAAAGGCTCAAAGAATTTTGCGGTTGCGGTTATCGGCGACGGAGCGTTCGGCAACGGCATGGTCTATGAAGCCATGAACAATGCGGGTTCAGCCAAAACAAGGCTGATTGTTATTCTAAATGATAATGAAATGTCGATTTCCGAAAATGTCGGAGCAATGGCAAGATATCTTGCCGCCGTCAGAGCGAAGCCTGATTATTACCGATTTAAAGCGAGAACGGAAAAGGCTCTCAAGAAAATTCCGATAGTCGGAAAATCGCTTTCAAATCATTTGTTTAAGCTTAAAACGGCTCTCAAAAACATGATTTTTTCAAGCTCGTTTTTTGAAAGCCTCGGATTTAAATACATCGGACCTATTGACGGTCATAACATTCCGAGCCTCTGCGAAGCAATGGACAGCGCAAGAATGGTTGCCGCCCCCGTTGTTATTCATGTTAACACCGTTAAAGGCAGGGGATATGATTTTGCGGAGACCTCTCCCGAAAAATTCCACGGTATTTCAAAATTTGATATCAATACGGGCGAGCCATTAAGCTCGGGCGACAGTTATTCCGATCATGTCGGAAAAATCCTTTGTTCTTTTGCTTCAAAGGATAAGCGTATCTGCGCCGTGACAGCCGCCATGGCTCTCGGCACGGGGCTTGAAGAGTTTTCTAAGACTTATCCCGAGCGTTTCTTTGATGTCGGCATTGCCGAGGGTCACGCCGTAACCTTTGCGAGCGGACTTGCGGCAGGAGGAATGCTTCCCGTTTTTGCGGTTTATTCCACTTTCTTTCAGAGATGCGCCGATCAGATAATCCATGATGGGGCTTTGCAGAGAAGAAAGCTCGTTATTGCCGTTGACCGTGCGGGCTTTGTCGGCGAAGACGGTGAAACTCATCAGGGCTTGTTCGATGTTCCGCTTGTCCGAAGCGTTCCGAACACCACGGTTTATTCGCCCTCAACCTATGCGGAGCTCGGCAAAGCGTTCTATAATGCTTTCTATAAAGATAACAATCTTGTAATTATCAGATATCCGAGGGGAAGCATGCCCCTGACGGGCGAGGATTTTGAAGCCGCTTCCGAGAGCTTTGAGATTGTCGGCAATCCGCAGGCTGATATTGCGATTGTAACCTACGGAAGATTATATTTCAATGCACTTGACGCTTTGAGAATTCTCGCAGAAAAAGGGATTGAAGCAAAAATAATAAAACTAACAAAAATTATTCCTCTGCCCGAGGAAGCAATAAACGCCGCATTCGGATGCAAAAATGTTTTCTTTTTCGAGGAAGGAATGAAGTGCGGCGGAGTCGGAGAAGCTCTCGGCTCTCAATTGCTTGAAAGAGATTTTTCGGGCAGGTATTTTATAACTGCCGTTGACGGCGAATTTGTCAGCCATGCAAGCATTTCAAGGCTCATGGAAAAATATTCGCTGAGTGCAGAAAAAATGGCTGAAAAGATTGAAAAAGAGGTGGCGTTGTGAGCGACAAAACACGGCTCGATGTAGCCGTTTTTGAAAGAGGTTTTGCCGAAACAAGAGAAAAAGCAAAAGCCCTCATTATGGCGGGCAGCGTTTACCTTAACGGTCAGAAGGCGCTGAAAGGCGGTGCGGCGGTCAAGGAATCCGACATAATCGAAGTCAGGGGAGCGGTTAATCCCTATGTCAGCAGGGGAGGTCTGAAGCTCAGCAAAGCAGTTTCAAGCTTCGGGCTTGACCTCAAAGACTGCATTTGCATGGATATCGGCGCTTCAACGGGCGGATTTACCGACTGTATGCTTCAGAACGGCGCAAAAAAGGTTTATTCAATCGATGTCGGCTACGGTCAGCTTGCATGGAAGCTGCGCTGTGACGAAAGAGTTGTCAATCTTGAAAGAACCAATTTCAGATATGTAACAAGAGAGCAAATTCCCGATGAAATAGATTTTGCTTCGGTTGATGTTTCGTTTATTTCTCTGAAGCTGATTTTGCCCGTAATGAATACTCTGCTTAAAGACGGCGGATGTTCTGTTTGCCTTATTAAACCTCAGTTTGAAGCGGGCAAAGAGAATATCGGCAAAAAGGGCGTTGTCAGAGACAAAAGCGTTCATGTTCAGGTAGTTGAAAACATAACCGAATTTGCTTCTCAAAACGGCTTTGAGGTTATTTCGGCGGATTTTTCGCCGATAAAAGGTCCCGAGGGAAATATTGAATACCTAATGTATATAAAGAAAAAATCCGGGGGCGGAATGCTGTGGAGCGGCTCGCCCGAGGAGCTTGTTGAGCGTTCGCATGAATGCCTTGACTGAAACGGAGATGAGAGAATGAAAATTGCTCTTATGCCTAATCTGACCCGAGCGGAAGCGTTCGGAGTGACAAAAGGAATATATAACAGCCTGCAGAAACTCGGAGCAAAGCTTTTGATTCCTGCAGAACTGAAAAACGATTTCGGATTTGCAAAGGCGGAGTTCCTGCCTGCCGAGGAAGCGATTGATGAGTGCGATGCGGTTATAGCGGTCGGCGGTGACGGCTCGATTATTCATGCCGCAAAGCTTGCCGCCGTCAGGCAAAAACCGATTCTCGGAGTGAATGCGGGCAGGCTCGCATTTATGGCGGGACTTGAAGATAATGAGCTTGATTTGCTTTCGGAACTTATTGAGGGGAGCTACGCTCTCGATAAACGCCTTATGCTTAAAACAAGCATTGAAAAAGACGGCAAGGTTATATTCAGCGATTGCTGTGTCAACGATTGTCTGATAATCAACAAAGAAAGGCAGAGAATGACAGCGATAGATGTTGCTCTTGACGGAAGACGGTTTAACAGCTATCTTTGCGACGGCGTTCTGATTTCAACGCCGACGGGTTCAACCGCCTATTCTCTTTCGGCTGGCGGGCCGATAGTTGACCCCGAGCTTGAAAGCATATTGCTGACCCCGATTTGCCCGCATTCGCTCGTTGACCGTTCGCTTATTTTCAGACCCGATGCCGAAATAACCGTTGAATCGGCTGAGAACTGCGCACTCTGCGTTTCAAATGACGGAACGAATCCGCTGACGGTTGAGCCGGGATGCAGGGTTGTTGTTTCAAGAGCGGAGTTTACTGCGAATTTTATCAGAATCAAATCGGATAATTTTATTGATATATTATATAAAAAATTAGCGCAGAGGCGATAAGAGCCTGCCGTATGATGCGAAAGGATGAGACTGTGAAAAAGAAAAGACATGAAACGATATTGAGGCTGATTGAGCAAAACTGCCTTTCAACTCAGACCGAACTGCTTGAATTGCTGAAAAAAGAGGGATTCGATACCACTCAGGCAACCGTTTCAAGAGACATCAAGGATCTCAGATTGGTTAAAAAGGTCGATGAGCTCGGCAGAAGCCGTTATGCCGTTGACAGCGGTGATTCGGGCGAGCTTCTCGGAAAATACAGAAGCATTTTCAGCCATTCGGTCATTTCTGCCGATTATGCGGGCAACACTCTTGTTATCCGCTGTTACACGGGCATGGCTCAGGCGGCGTGTGCGGCTCTTGACTCAATGCATTGGGAAGGTCTTGTCGGCACTCTTGCGGGCGACGATACTATTTTTGCCCTTTGCAGAACACCCGAGCTTGCATGTCAGATGAAGGACGCCATTGCCGATTTGCTCTGAGAGGAAGATAAACGATTATGCTTGTCGATTTGAAAATCGAGAATATAGCAGTTATTGAAAAAGCGGAGCTTGAATTTGACAAGGGTCTTAATGTTATGACGGGCGAGACGGGAGCGGGAAAATCGATTGTCATTGATTCGATTAACGCAATTCTCGGCGAGAGAACCTCAAGGGAGCTTATCCGTTCGGGCTCACAGAGCGCAAAAGTCTACGCTTCTTTTTCGGATATAAGCGATGAAACCGAACGGCTGCTTGACGAAATGGGCATTGAAAAAATGCCCGATAAAACTCTTGTTATCAGCCGATCCCTTACAGTTTCGGGCAAAAATTCATGCCGTATCAACGGTTGCCCCGCAACTGTGTCTGCTTTGAAAGAGATCGGAGCCGGACTTATCAATATTCACGGTCAGCATGACAGTCAGGCTTTGCTCTCTCCCGAAAAGCATTGCGGATTCATTGACAGCCTTGCGGAAAATCAGGAGCTCAGGAGCGAATATAAACAGGTGTTTTCAAAGCTTGTTTCCGTTAAGCGAGAGCTTGAGGCACTTTATGACGCAAGGGACGAAAAGACTGCCCGCCTTGATTATCTGAATTTTCAGATAAACGAAATTACCGCCGCAAATGTCAGAGTCGGCGAGAGAGACGAGCTTTCAAAAGAAAAAACCTTGCTTCAGAATGCGGGAAAGGTTATCAAAGCCCTTGAAAACGCATATTCCGCTCTGAAATCAGACAACGGGATTGTTGCGGGCGTTGAGGACTGCGCCCGTGAGCTTGAAGAAGCGGCGAAGTATTACGGCGGTGCAGAAGAATGTGCAAAGGGAGTCAGAAACGCCGCATATGAGCTGAGCGATTTTTCCGATGAAATAAGAAATCTGACGGCACATTTTGATTTTAACCCCGAACGGCTCTCGGAAATTAACGAAAGACTTGATTTCCTTTACCGCCTTTCAATGAAATACGGCGCTCAGGAGAGCGACATTCTGAATTCGCTTGAAAAAGCAATTGCCGAAAAGAATGAAATTGAGGTTTCCGATGAGAGAATAGCCGGGCTTGAAGAAAAGCTTTATTCTCTTTCGGATAAAATTAAAATCCTTTCCGCAAAGTTGACGGACAGCCGCATGAAAGCGGCAAAGGAATTTGAAAAAAGGGTCAAAGCCGAGCTTGAATTCCTGGACATGCCTAAGGTCACCTTTGTCGTTGACCGCAAGGCAACCGCTCTCACCTCAAAGGGTGCGGATGCGATAGAATTTCTGATAAGCGCAAACCCAGGTCAGGAGCCGAGACCAATCGCAAAGATCGCTTCGGGCGGTGAGCTGTCAAGAATCATGCTTGCGATTAAGAGCGTGCTTTCCGATAAAGACGAGGTTGCAACGCTTATATTTGACGAGATTGACACGGGCGTGAGCGGTTCTGCCGCAGAAAAGATTGCCTTGAAGCTCGGTCAGGTCTCAAAGGGCAGGCAGGTTATCTGCGTTACCCATCTTGCAAGAATTGCCGCACAGGCGGACAGGCACATGAGAATTTCAAAATCCGTTGACGGTTCAAACACTTTCACAAAGATTGAAACGCTCGGTTTTGACGAAAGAGCGGCGGAGATTGCCAGAATAACCGCAGGCGGCGGAATAACCGCTCTCCAGCTTGAAACTGCTAAAGAAATGTTAATAAATGTCAAACAGGAGGATATTAAATGAAAATCGGAGCATGCGTGGGAGCAAATGCAGAAAGCATGAGAATTATAAAAAAGATAGGTTTTGACTATGCCGAGGGTCACAGCCAGGATATAGTCAAAAAGCCTATGGAATATATTGAAGAAATGAAAGCGACGGGTATTCCCATGCTTGCCGCAAATTGCTTCATCGGTCTGAGAGTTGTCGGCGAAGAAAGAGACGATGAAAAAATCAAAGAATACCTTGAGGAGCTTTTCAAAAGAGGAGCGTATCTCGGAATAAAATATTTTGTTTTCGGCTCATCGGGCGCAAGAAGAATTCCCGAGGGAATGAGTCTTGAAGAGGGCAGAGCGCAGATTGTTGACTTCCTTAAAAGACTTGTTGTTCCCGTTGCCGAAAAATATAACATAAGAGTTGCGATTGAGCCGCTTCGCCCCGCCGAATGCAACGCCATTAACACCGTTGCCGACGGAATTGAGGTTGCCAAAAAGGTTGATTCGCCATATGTAAAGGTTCTTGCCGATGTAAAGCATATGTATGAGCAAAACGAGGATTTCAAGCTTCTTTATGATTATAAAGGCTGGGTTATCCATGCCCACACCTCAAATCCCGACCCTGACCCCTCGCTGAATAAAAAGAGGATTTATCCCAAGGCGGGCGACAAATTCGATCAGCGTGATTTTATCGAGCCTTTGAAAGCAATCGGCGTTGAATGCGTTTCAATTGAAGCGGATGTAATCGATTTCCCCGCCGATGCCGCAGAAGCTTATAAAATACTCAGACCTTTGGCGGAGGATTGATTTGAAGCTATTTGAAAATGATCTGATACTGTTTTCGGGCGATTCCATAACCGACGGAAACCGTGGAAAATCGATGGACTGCAATCACATAATGGGTCACGGTTATCAGTACATTATTTCTGCCCGTCTTGCGCTTGAAAATGCTTCTTCGATGCCGAAATTTGCCAACAAAGGCTATTCCGGAGCAACCATGCAGGAACTTCTGGATAAATGGCAGGAAGATGTTATCAATAATAAGCCAACCGTTCTGAGCATTCTTGCGGGAGTGAATGACGGGCATTTCGGATATCTCAGAGGTCTGACCGTTCAGGATACCGTTTCAAAATACTCCGATGCGCTTTTTCAAGCCGTTGAAATAACCCGTAACAGGCTCGGAGATATAAGAATAATAATTTGCGAGCCTTTCTATTTCCCTCTGTGTGAAAAGTCTTTTTCAGACAGGCACATCCCTCACCCCGAATGTGAACAGCCCATGCAGAATTTCGGCGCCGACACAAATGCGGAGCATATTGCTTTCAGAGTTGAAGCGACCGATAAAATTAGGCTTTCGGCAAAAGAAACAGCAGAAAAAACGGGCTGTGTGTTTGTTCCGCTTTATGAAAGATTTTCAATTGAAATCAAAAAGTCCCGACCCGAATACTTCGTTTGGGACGGCACGCATCCGACCGTTGCAGGTCATATGCTCATTGCCGAAGAATGGCTGAAAGCCAACGAAGACTAAAATTATAAAAAAGTTAAATAACCGAAAGGATGATTTTATATGCAGATTTATGACGAGCTTGTGGCAAGAGGACTTATTGCCCAGGTTACAGACGAAAAAGAAATCAGAGACTTGATTAACGGCGGCAAAGCAGTATTTTATATCGGCTTTGACCCCACGGCTGACAGCCTTCATGTCGGCCATTTCATGGCTCTCTGCCTTATGAAAAGACTTCAGATGGCAGGCAACAGACCGATTGCTCTGCTCGGCGGCGGAACGGGAATGATCGGCGATCCCTCGGGCAGAAGCGACCTGAGAAAGGTTCTGACCAAGGAAACAATTGAACATAATATTGAATGCTTCAAAAAGCAGATGAGCCGTTTCATTGAGTTCGGCGAGGGCAAGGCAATGATGGTTAACAACGCCGATTGGCTTCTTGACCTTAACTATATTGACGTTCTGCGTGAGGTAGGCGCCTGCTTCTCCGTCAACAATATGCTCAGAGCCGAGTGCTACAAGCAGAGAATGGAAAAAGGTCTCAGCTTTCTTGAGTTCAACTATATGATTATGCAGAGCTATGACTTCTATCATCTTTACAAAGAATACGGTTGCAACATGCAGTTCGGCGGCGATGATCAGTGGTCAAATATGCTCGGCGGAACGGAGCTTATCCGCAAAAAGCTCGGCAAAGACGCTTATGCAATGACCATAACTCTGCTCCTCAATTCAGAGGGCAAGAAAATGGGCA
>JAEDKI010000236.1 GCA_016295895.1 Clostridiaceae bacterium
AAGACATTCCATGACCCTGCGGTTGAATAAGGTAACGAAGTTTTGCGGTGAAATTTTATCTTTCAATTTATAATAAAAATCAGGGTTTCTCATGAAAGAGGCAATGAGCGTTTCTTCCGCTCTCGCCGCCCTGATATTTTTTGAGCGTTCGGGATTGTTTTTATCCTCAAAGCTTTTTTCGAGCATTTCATCGGCTTTCTGCCTCGCCTTGGCTTTTTCAAGGCGTTTAAGCTGCATTCCCGCAGTTTTTATCTGAGCTTTGATGCTCTCAACGCCGACTCCGAGCTCATTCGCAAGCCTTGTTGCGTAAATGTCCTGCTCGATACTGCCGCAGCCTGCAAGAATCTGAGCCGCCGAGGTCAAAAACCGAAGCTTGCCGTCATCGGTATTAATATCGAATTTTTTCCGTTCTTCGAGCAGCTTATATTCGGTTTTGTTCGCCGCTTCTTTCAGCAGGTCGGCAAACCTCTCCTTACCGTGAACACGGATGATTTCGTCAGCGTCCTTGCCGCCCCTCATCTGAACAACTCTCAGCTTCAAGCCCGTTCTGCCGAGCACTTCAAGCGCTCTTGCCGTTGCGGTTCTGCCTGCGCCGTCATTGTCATAGCAAATCAGAATTTCATCGGCATATCTTGAAAGCAGATTCGCCTGCTCATTGGTGAAAGCCGTTCCGAGGCAGGCAATGGCGTTGGTGAAGCCCGCCTGATGCAAGGCAATGACATCCATATAGCCCTCAACAAGAATCAACTTGTTATCATTTGCATTTTTCGCAAAATTCAGGGCAAATACTCCGTTGCTCTTTTTATAAACGAGCGTGTCGGAGGTGTTTATGTATTTCGGCTTTGAATCGTCCATGACTCTGCCGCCGAAAGCGATAACATTGCCTCTCAGGTCAATAATCGGGAACATCACCCGATTTCTGAAATTATCGTAGCAATTGGTCTTGCCGTCTTTTTCGCTTCGCCTTGCAAGGTTTGCGAGCACAAGCTCCTCCTCGGAGAAGCCGAGCGAACGCATATGATTTATCAGCTCGTGCCAGCCGTCGGGAGCATATCCCAGCCCGAAACGGCGGATTGTATTAATTGAAAGCCCTCTGTTAAGGAAATAATCAAGCGCTTTTCTGTTTGCCGGATTCATCAGACAATCGTTGAAAAATCTTGCCGCCTCACGGTTGGCGCTGAGCAATCTCATTCGCTTTTTTGAAAGCGTATCGTCGTAGCCGTCCTCGGGCATTGGCACGCCCGCCATCTGTGCAACCGCCTTGACCGCTTCGATATAATCAAGATTATCCATGCGGCGCACAAAGCTTATGATATCTCCGCCCGCTCCGCAGCCGTAGCAATAGAATGAATTGCTTTCGGGATAAACGGTGAAAGAGGGCGTTTTTTCGTTGTGGAACGGGCAAAGGCCGACAAGAGTTTTGCCCCTGCGCTTCAGGCTGACATGAGCGGAAACAACCTGCTCGATATCAATTTTATCGTTAAGCTGCTGAATAAATCTCGGATCGAGCTTCAATGCCCTCACCCCCTTGATAATCTTGAAATTCCGAATAATTGTTTATGAAAAAATATCGTTTCTTTCGCTCCACGCTTTGGGAACATAAAGCTCGTTGAACACTCTGACGGCATATCTGTCGGTCATGCCCGCAATAAAATCGCAGGCGGCAAGCTGAGCGCCGTCTCTGTCCGCAACCGTCCTGAACTGCGGCGGCAAATCCTGCGGATTCTCGGCAAAATGGGCATAGAGCCGCTGAATCATGTCAATAGCCTTGCTCTCCTCGCTCTTGCAGGCGGGGTTTGTGTAGACCTTTTCAAACATGAATTTGTGAAGCTCGTCAAAAACCTGCCAAATGCCTTTTTCAAGCCTTATATCGTCAGAGCTGTTTTCGATACAGCTCAGAACAAGCGTGTTGATTCTTGCGCTTTTTGAATGACCAAGCTCATTCCTGATTGCAAGAGGAATATCCTCCTCGCACATGATGCCCGCAATCGTTGCGTCATCGATATCATGGTTTATGTAAGCGATTCTGTCCGCAAGGCGAACCACTCTGCCTTCAAGCGTTACCGCCTG
>JAEDKI010000066.1 GCA_016295895.1 Clostridiaceae bacterium
GACTTTTTGCTTCTCCGCAGTGCTCTGCGTAATCCGTCAGTCACAAAAAGTCTTTAGATTACTTATATATTATCACAGAAAACCGATTTTGTCAATCGAAAAAAACAGGACAGATCAGAAAATCATTTTATAAATAACCGTCAGGAATAAGCTGATATTCCGCATTATGTTATTGAGGAACGAGTGGATGTTTTCAATAATATTTGCGGAATTTATTTCTGCGCCGACATGTGCATAACCGGGCAGAACGCCATGATTATCGTTGATTCCGTCGCTGTCAACCGCAAAATTATAAATTATGGGCGATACAAGAGCAAGAAGGAAATATTCGACAGGGGTAACAGGTCCGAGAACCTTTGAACCGAGCTTTGTAAGGTCGGCGGCGATTCCGCTTGTGCCGAAGCCCGAAAGAAGCTCGTTGGCGGATTTGAGGAACACCTTGTCGGCAACATCCGCAAGGTCGTGCCTGAGAACAAGGGCGACAAGTCTGAGGAAAATCGTAACCTCGGTGCTCTGAAGCGAAAAAGCTTCTTCGCCGGCATAGTGGGCGGCAACAAGCTCCGTTGCAACATCCCAGCCGTTTTCATAATTGCTCTGAGGAATATCAATGTTATATTCTTTTGCAAGTGCGCTGACGCCGTTTTCGCCGTAAAGCGGATTTTTGAGAATGTCAAGAAGTCCGCTGACGGCGGTGTTGACAAGGTCATAGCTGAAATCGCCCGGCTCAATGCCGATTTTTTCCATGCTCAGCGAAAGCGAAAGGCGGTATTCAACGCCTTTTTTCAAAAAGCCCTTTGCGTAGGCGTTAAGCCCCTCATTCATAAGAGAAAGCTGTGCTTTGGAATAGCCGGAGGTCTGATTTGCAAGAGCCTCGGTGTCAATCGAATCAACGGTTGCCGCCTTGTAGCTGATTTTGCTGTCGGTCAGCTCAAAGAGCCTGTATTGCAGGGGATACATGGTCAGTGAGGTTGTCGCAAAGTCATAAATAACATTGCCTGCGGCGCTTGTGTATGATGCGGCATCGCTGCAATGCTCATGCCCCGTGAACACAAGCTTTATTCCCCAATCGGCGAAAAGCTCGGCGGTTGAGCGGTGAAAACGAACAATGAAATTCTTGCTGAAAATTCTTTGCATGGGCATATGGTCGAGCAGATTGTGATGCATCATCAGAATGGGATATCTGCCGTCTGCCTTTGCCTGAGAAGCCTGAATGCGAACCCAATCGAGCTTATCGGTTGTCAGCCCGTCGGCTGTTCCGCCGCCCTCGGTGCAGCTGTCAAGGGCAATGAGCCTGTATTTGCTGCCGAGATTTGCGGTATATGAGCAGGTTCCGGGGTCGGTTGCAAGAGCTTCATCAAAGCCGAAATCCGCATAAATTCTCATGAAATCTTCTCTGTCGGTGTCGCTTCCTTCGCCGAGGTCATGGTTGCCGTTGATAACATAAATCTGTTTGCCTGTCTTTTCTTCAAAGGCGGCAAATTTTGCGGCGGCGTCAATATGCTCCTGAGGAATCGTTTTTCCGTGGTCGGCAATGTCGCCCGAAATCAGGACAAAATCGCAGTCATCATTTTCAGCGCATTGATTGAGAAATTCATCAATGATAAGACCGCTTTCGTTCTCCATGGCGGCACGCCTGTTGGCATACCAATAAATTTCATCGTCAATTTCGCCCTCGAGCGCTTCCGGGGGCACATTATAATGAAGATCCGAAGCCACGGCGAAGCCGAGGTCGGGTTCTTCCGCTCCCGAAGCGATAACGGAAACGCAGGAAATGATAATTGCTGCCGAAAGTAAAACTGAAACAAGCTTTTTCATCGGAACACCTCTCGAAATATTCTATACAAATATATAATAGTATAATTTCAATGAAAAAACAAGCCTTTTTTGGGGTTATGAATTTTTGCCTGCCTTTTTCAGCTTAATAACATTCATAAGAATATAAACCGCAATCAGAACGGCAATTGTGCCGCAGAGAACCGCATAGTCGGCGCCGAGGCTGACCTTGTTGCCGAAGAAATACAGATTGCAGTCGATGGAATCCTTGATTTCTTCAACGGGGAAGCCCTGACTTTCGATTTCGGCAATAACGCCCCTCATTGCATGGTTGCGGATAAGCGAAGTGCCGTATGTTCCGGGCAGCAGAGAAATAAATTTCTGAAGTCCGTCGGAAAATTGGGAGATGGGCATATATGCTCCGCAGATGAAGCCGTAGCCCGAGCTGACTATTGTTCCGACGGCTGAAATCTGACCCTGAGTTGATAAAAAGAAATTGATTATGCTTGAAAGAGCCGTTCCGAACATGACGAGCAGGAACACATCAAGCAGAATCAGCAGAATGTCTGTGAAAGCCATGTAACTGCCGATTATCGCCGCATAAACAAGGCACAGAGCGGTAGCCGTGAAGCAGATGATCAGGGTTGAAACAAGAGTTGCAAAATAATAGCTCATTGAAAGCACGGGGCTTTTAACGGGTGATATTGTTAAATCCTTTATGCTTCCGTTTGCCTTGTCCTGCACCATGAGCATGTTTGAACAGAATGATATCGTGACGCAGGAAACGGCAAGAATCGAAGAAATAAGCTGACCGCCGACGAAGCCGTCGGCAAGCTTGTCCGCAATGCTCACTCCCTCGGGAAAAGCGGATAAAAAGCTTTCTCTGTAAACATTTCCGAGGAAGGTTGAATACAAAACAAGCAGTATGACCGGGGTAATCAGCGAGGTCAGGAACATTGCTTTATCTTTAAAAAACAGCTTTATGTTGCGCTTGAGCAATATTTTCATTTCTCTCATTTTTCTTCTCCTTCCGTCAGCTTTTTGCCCGTGACATTAAGAAAAACATCGTCCATTTTGCCCTTTGTTATTTCAAAATCGTTGAACAGCTCGGGATGGTTGATAATAAGCTCTGCGGCGGCTTTGGTGTTCGGAACGGAAAGACGGAAAGCGCCCGGAATCTGTTTATATTTAACTCCGAGAGCCTTGACGGCATCCTTCGTAACGCCGTAGAGGGTTATGAAATCGGCGGTGTAGGCGTTTTTAAGCTCAAGAGCCGTTCCCTCCGCCGCAATCCTGCCTCTGTCAAGAATAACTATGTAATCCGCTTCGGCGGCTTCTTCCATATAATGCGTTGTGAGAAAAACCGTCATGTTTTCATTCTTCCGCAGTTCGCCGATAACGCCCCAAAGCAGTTTTCTCGTCTGAGGGTCAAGCCCCGTCGTCGGCTCGTCAAGAATCAGAATTTTCGGGTCGTGGAGCAGCGCTCTTGCAATGTCGATCCGTCTTTTCTGACCACCCGAGAGCTTGCCGACGGTTCGTTTGAGCAAATCCTCAAAATCAAGCAGTTTGGCAAGCTCGGCAAGTCTCTTTCTGAAGTCTGCGCCGCAGATGCCGTAAAGAGCCGCACGGCTTTCAAGGTTATCGTAAACCGAAAGCGATTTGTCAAGAACTGAGTTCTGGAACACAACTCCGAGCTTTGATTTGATTCCGCTGAGGTCTTTATCAAGGTCAAGCCCGTCAATAAAGATTTTGCCGCCGTCCTTTTTGAGCTGACCGCACATTATGTTAATCGTTGTTGATTTGCCTGCACCGTTTTCGCCCAGAAATGCGAAAAGCTCACCCTGTTTAACACGGAAGCTGAGATCGTTGACGGCATTGACCTTGCCGAAGCTTTTGCACAGCCCGTTTATTTCAATTATATTATTCATCCTGCATCTCCTTCTTCAGCGCCGTAAATACTTCCGTCAGCATTCTGTCAATGTCATCGTCCGTAAAGACGAAACAGCCCTGCACATTGAGAACGGCAAGCCCGTAGACATAGACCGACAGATGATTATACAGCTTTTTTGCGTTTTCTTCGCTGATGTTTGTTTTTGAATGTAAGGCTTCAAGAACTGCGGGGAAATTCTCGTCGCCTGACGGCAGAAAATGCGTCGGTTCGCCGTCGGGATTGTCAGGCATGAACAGCAGCTTGAAAAGCTGAGGCTCATCCTTGGAAAAGCGGATATAAGAAAGACCTGCACCTTTGAATGGCGTAGCCTGAGTCATGCCCTCTCTCAGATATTCCGCATAAAGTGATTTTGCCTTATCGATGACTGCGGCACGCACCTCGTCGATGCCCGCAAACGCAGAGAATATCGGTGCGGTTGATGAGCCAAGCTCCTTGGCAAGCGACCTTGCACTGAGTGAATCCACGCCTCGGCTTCTGACAAGCTCAAACGCCGCATTGATTATACCGTCTTTGGTGAATTTTGTTTTTGGCGGCATCTCATAACCTCCTTGATAGATAACATATGTTATATAACTGCTGTTATTATATCACCGTGGTGAGGGAATGTCAATATTTTTTTCATTTCGGTTGACATTTGCCGAAAAGAACACTATAATATTGTTCAAAAATGAATAGTTCAAATTTGAACTAATTGGAGTGAGGGCTACGGAGAACAATATAAGCATAAAATTTGCTCATGATCTGCTCGAGGCTTACTGCGCTAAGTGCAGACCGCTTTGCAGAGAAATTCAGATGCCGCAGACGGCGTTTGACATTCTGATGTTTCTTGCAAACAACCCGAATTACAACACGGCGAGGGATATTGTTGAAATCAGAGGGCTGAAAGCGAATCTTGTTTCGGTGAATGTTGAGAAGCTCGTCAAAGAGGGCTTGCTTGACAGAATTCCCGATTCAAAAGACAGAAGAAAGACCGTGCTTATTTGCACGGAGAATGCAAAACCCGTCATTGAAAAGGGCAGACAGGTTCAGACGGATTTTTTTGAAAGCCTTTTCAGCGGAATTGATGAAGAAAGCCGCAGTTGTTTTTGCGATGTTGTTGAGAAAATAAGAATGAATCTTGAAAGTGTTTATAAGGAGAGTAAATAAAATGGATTTACTGATTAAAATAGCCGTCACATTTTTTGCAGGCATGGGCGCAGGGCTCGGCACGGGCTTTGCGGGCATGAGCGCGGCGGCGGTCATTACGCCGATGCTTGTCACTTTCTTGGGCATTGAGCCTTATACGGCGGTCGGCATTGCGCTTTCGTCGGATGTGCTTGCGAGCGCAGTTTCGGCTTATACCTACGGCAAAAACAAGAACCTTGATGTCAGAAACGGCCTGTTAATGATGTTCAGCGTGCTGGTGTTTACGGTTGTCGGCAGTTATGTTTCAAGCCTTGTCCCATCAACAACGATGGGCAACTTTTCGGTGTTTATGACCTTCCTTTTGGGTGTTAAATTCATCGTCAGACCCGTTATGACAACCAAGGAAGCCATGCAGTCCGTTTCAGCCAAAAAGAGGGCGGTTCAATCCCTTGTCTGCGGAATGATTATCGGATTTATCTGCGGCTTTATCGGAGCAGGCGGCGGAATGATGATGCTGTTAATTCTCACGAGCGTTCTCGGCTATGAGCTTAAAACCGCCGTCGGAACGAGCGTGTTTATCATGGCGTTTACGGCTCTGACGGGAGCGGTTTCTCATTTTTCAATCGGCGGTTCGCCCGATTGGCTGATATTCGCTCTTTGCGTCATTTTCACCTTTATTTGGGCAAGAATTGCCGCTGTTTTTGCAAACAAAGCAACGCCCAAAACCCTCAACAGGGCAACGGGCATCGTGCTGGTTATTCTGGGCGTTGTGGTTATGGCGTTTTCGTTTATTAAATAAATCTTACAGATAGGATATTGAACAAAAGAAAACAGAAAAAGTGCCGACAGCACCCGACGGACGGGGCAATCACGGCACTTTTGCGTTTGGTTTTTGCTATTTCCGCTTGCTCTGTTTGAGCAGGCGGTTTTTCTTGACATCAAGGTGTTGATCGTGCTTATACCATTCTTTGATTTCTTTCTTGCGTTTCATGAAGCCTTTCGGCATCGAAACCTCGTTTTCGGCGTAATTAACTCCGATATCGTCAAGAATCTTTTCGTGATAATTCATTCTTGCGAGGAACTCTTTGAAATTCTTGGCTTTATCGGTAGTCCAGCAGATTTCGGAGAGTGCGAGTGCTCTCGGGAAAATCTGAACATCAAGCTTTTCTTCCGAATCTATCCATTCCGTCCAGACCTCGCCCTCCATGCCGATAACCTTATCCATATATTTTTCGGGGATTATCTTATCCGACGGCTCGAATTTATAAGTATTGGTCAGCGGATATTGGCTGTAGCACATATCATAATAGAAAGCCTGATGCTTGCTGATTATAACTTCTCCGCCGTCCCTGATATGTTTCAGAACATTGCGGTCTTTTTGCGGCGTCCAATACTGACCGATAACGGATCTGTCAAGATTGCCTGCCGCAAGAGCTTCGTTCCAGACAATAAGGCGTTTGCCTTTTGATTTGAGATGTTCGGCAATTCTGTTGTTGAAATAGCCCTGAAGCTGTTCAACATCCGAAAGTCCGTTTTCTTTCATTCTCTTTTGACATTCAGGGCATTTTTTCCACTCATCTTTCGGCGCTTCGTCGCCGCCGATGTGAAAATACGGAGCAGGGAACAGCTCTGCAATTTCATCTATTACATCAAAAATAAAGCTGTATGTGCTTTCTTTGCCGGCGCAGCAGGAGCGGTTCCAATCCTCCCAGCCCATCTGTTTCGGCACATAGCCTGCGAAAAACCAATGAACCTCGCAGGGAATCTCACGGCAGCCGAGATGGTTATAAGCCGCCATTGCCGCAGCGAAGTGAGCGGGCATATCAATTTCGGGGATAATTGTAATGTTGAGCCTATCGGCATATGCAACTATCTCACGGATTTCGTCCTGAGTGTAGAAGCCTTCGTGAGGCTTGCCCTCCATGTCGGCGGATCTCCAGCCGTGGATGTTTGTGTCTTTTCTTTTTGAGCCGATTTCAGTCAGCAGTGGATATTTCTTGATTTCGATTCTCCAGCCCTGATCGTCGGTCAGATGCCAATGAAAAACATTCAGCTTATAAAACGCCATAAGCCTGAGCAGGCGTTTGACTTCGTTCATTCCGAAAAAGTGCCGTGATTCGTCAAGGGAAAGACCTCTGTGCCTGAATCGGGGCTCGTCGGTTATCTTCATGCAGGGGAGCTTCACTTCTCCGCTCTTTGATTCAAAATATACAGCCTGTTTAAGCGTCTGAACGGCATAAAATGCTCCCGCATAGCCGCTTGCTTCAATCTCAAGCTCCGAAGGCTGAGCCTTGACGGAATAACCCTCGTTTTTGATTGACGGATTGAATAAAAAGCGGATATCCGCTCCGTCATCGGGTTTTTCCGCAAAGCGGCAGGAGCTTAAAGCGGGAAATTCTTCGGTCAGAATATCCTTTATTCCCGCAAAGCGGTCGTCAATATATATAACGCTGTCTTTTCCGAGCGTTTTGAATCCGTCGGAATAATTAATTTCTTTCGGTTTGGGAATAATACGGTTCATATCAAGGCTCCTTTTCGCATTATCGTCGGTCTGAAAAAGTGATATAAGCCGTGATTGACACGGCGTATCCCTTTACCGTCAATTACGGCAATTCTTAACGGTTTCATTATACATTTCAAAAACATTTATGTCAAATCATTTAACTCTGTTGATTGGCAAACTGATTGACACCAAAGTCTTTATGTGCTACAATTTTTTCATAAAACCGCAAGGGAGGAAAAATAAATTGAATGAAGCAAAAACCGGAAAGCATTATGTCGGCATAAAAGAAATCGCTCTCTACGGCGTAGCTAACGGCGGTCAGGTCATGGGCTATAACTTAGTCCGTGGTCAGCTGACATTTTTCCTTGTTACCGTATGCCGCATACCTGCTGCGGCTGTTGCAACCATGGTTCTTATCATGGGCACATGGGACACGCTGAACGACCCGCTTATGGGCTCTATCGTTGACAGAACCAGAACACGCTACGGTAAACTCAGACCCTATCTTATTTTTGTGCCCATTCCTCTTTCAATCGTCACGATTCTTCTTTTCTCCGGCGGCGAGCTGCTTAAAGATGTCACTTCAACGGCAATAAAAATTGTGTTTATGTATGTCGCATATTTTTTGTGGGAGTTTTTCTATACAATAGGCGACATTCCGTTCTGGGGGCTTTCGGCGGCAATTTCTCCCAACCCTGAAGACAGAAGCCGTGCCATCACGAGCGCCCGTTTTATTTCGGGCATTATCGGCGGAATTGTCGGCATTCTTATTCCCGTTATGATTGACCTCAGCAACAACAAAATCGTTAACATCACACTTTCGCAGATTTTCCTTATCATGGGCATTGTCGCCGGAACGGTGGGAACATTTCTGTTCTCTCTTTCGGGTCTTTGCACCAAGGAGAGAGTTGTTCAGTCCACAAAAGAAGACGGACTTTTCACGGTGTTCCGCTGCCTGAAAAACAACAAGCCTCTGCTTTTGATTGTTATCTCAAGCGTGCTCAGCACACTCGGAGGAATCGGAGGAGTATTTTCACAGTATTACTACATATATTCGCTGGGCTTTGCTTCTCTGTCACTTCTTGCGGGCGTTCCCGGCACGATAGTAAACTTTGCAACTTATATGATAATACCGAAAATCGAAAAACGGTTTTCGTCAAAAAGAATTGTAATATATTGCGGCCTTATCAATGCCGCAGTCGGTGCGGTGATATTTGCTCTGGGCAGCGGATTTTACACAAATCCCAAGGTCATAGTTCCTCTTTTGGCTCTTCAGGGCATTTTCACATCGTTCACAAGTGCAATCGGCAGCGTTGTTCCGACAAAGATGATAGGCGACACGGTTGATTATATGGAGTGGAAAACAGGCGAGCGAAACGAGGGCATTACATTCTCGTTCCTCACCTTTATCGCAAAGCTCACAGGCTCATTTTCAACGGCTATCGCCACGACAATCATGCCGATAATCGGTCTTCAAAGCATTAACGACGAATGGCAGCTTGTTGAATCGGGTGTCAACACACGCTTCTGGCTCTGGGCTCTTATAACAATAATCCCGCCCGTATTGAATCTTTTGTCCCTTGTTCCTTATGCTTTCTATGACCTCACGGGCAAGAAGCTTGAGACAATACAAGAGGAAATCGGCGAGCGCAGAAAAGAAAAGAGCATTGAGGTTTCGGGAGGTAACGACTGATGGATAATAAATGCCCTAAATGCGGCGAAAAGCTGAGTGTTTTCTATCTCAAAGAAACCTGCCCGAAATGCGGCGCAAATATACTGTATTATAATATGGATAAGCGCCTTGAAGAGGACGCCGCCAAAGCAGAGGCTGAGTATGAAAAGCTCGGTCAGCTTGTCGATAAGATAACGCCAAAGTTCATCAAGAAACGTATGCAAAAGAAAAAAGATGAGCAGGAAAAAGCTCGGGAAGAGTAAAAAACTGCGTAGACACATGAAATCAGCCGGGACTCCGGCTGATTTTCAGTTGA
>JAEDKI010000237.1 GCA_016295895.1 Clostridiaceae bacterium
GATCAAAAAGCCGATGAACTCCGCTCTCAGCTCGGTAAAGGTATAGATATATCGAGAGAGCGAGACACCTTCAAAGATTGGGCTGATTTATATTTATCTTCGCAAAAGAAAAAGCTGTCCGATTCCGAATACAATCTCAAGAAAAATAGAATTGAATATTTCTTCTCATATTTTGGAAAAGCCCAAATCAAGTTAATCAAGGTATATCAGATTGAGGAAGCATTAAACGACCTTGCCGAAAAGAACCCGACAACAAATAAGCCTACGGCCGCAAATACTCTGAGGAGCTACAAGCAGATGTGCTCTCAAGTCTTTAAGTTCGCAATTCGGAATCGTGTGATTGAGTTTAATCCTGCGGAGTACGCCGAATATACGCACAACGCTCCGAAGTCTGAACGGAGAGCATTAACAGAGGTCGAGCGAAGCTGGATAACAGAGTTAAGCTCCTCTCATCGTGCGAAGCGTGCGGCGATGATAGCTATGTTTTGCGGCTTGCGCCGTGGCGAGATGACCGCTCTGACTTGGAATGATATCGATTTTGAGAACAACACAATAACTGTAAATAAGAGCTATGATTTTAAATCTAAAAAATTAAAATCGCCCAAAACAGCCGCAGGAATACGCATCGTGCCGATGCCGAAGGTCCTTTCAGATTTCTTGTTGACCGAACCTCGGACGAGCTTATATGTCTGCTGCTCCGCAAAAAATAAGATAATGTCTGATACCGCATGGAAAAGGCTTCTTGACAGCTTGTTAATCGAGATTGAGCTTGAGCACGGTTCCGGAAAGAAAAAGCACAAAAATGCTCCCGTGCCGACTGTCTTAACTTTTGAGCCGTTTGGATGGCATGATTTGAGGCATACATATGCTACGATTCTATTTGAGGCGGGAGTTGACGAGCTGACGGCTCAATATCTCCTCGGACACGCTTCACCCGAAACAACCATGAAGATATACACACATTTAAGCGAAGCTCAAAAAGCGAGGTCAATCGTTAAGCTTGACGATTTTATTTCAAAATCGACCTCGTGCAAGTCAGATGCAAGTCAGACAGGGTGAAAATATTTAATAATATAGCCGTTTTCGGAGATTTTGCAACTACTCTCCAAAACCGCGTGCCGAGGGTTCAAGTCCTTCTGCCCCTGCCAAAGCAAAAAAGCCTTGAAACCGTTGAAATTTATCGGTTTTGGGGCTTTTTTATTTGCTATTTTTTTGTTTTGATATTGTGCGAAAATGCACCAAAAACGCCGTTTAAAACCATATGTGCAAGTCAGATGCAGGTCAAATTTTAAGGCTTTTTTCATGTATTTTATAAAATTAAAAAAACAAGGCGGGGATTTCTCCCTGCCTTTTTTATGGCTTGATAAGTTTTCCGTTTTTGAGTTTGTTCAGAAGGCTTGTGTTCTGCGAAGCCGTGCCGATGTATGCGGTTATTCCGTTTGCCTTTGCGATTCTCTTTCGATAAGCGAAAGACGAATCAACGCCGATTGACTTCAGAGCATCAACGATGCTGTTTGAACTGCCTGTATATTTCTTGAAATAGCTCTTCTTTTCGCTTGCTGTGTTAGGTTTTGCCGTTTCTGTTGTTGAAGGATATGTTATATAAGGGCACTTGCCCCACTTAGTCCACGGACGAGCTGAAAGTTTCGTCTTGACAACGCCGTAATTGAAGCCCCTTGCTTCTATGACATAGCCGCCGCCAATGTAAATTCCCACATGACCAGACATAAAGACGAGGATTCCGGGAATTTCGGGGATTGTTGAGATGCTTCCCTGCTCTTTACATTTGCCACGCATTCCGTTTGCCGAGACATCCTGAGCGGAGTTATATTTCGGTGTCGCTGTCGGGCTGTCGCTCCACAGATAGCCTTTAATAAGCCCTACACAGTCATGCACCCTTTCGCCGATTTGAGACTTATACTTAGGCATTCTGTCGCTTGAATAGTGTCCGGGGTACTGCTTCGCCTTTGCTGTCAAAAGGCTCTGTGTCGCCTTGTTGCCGAAGGTGCCGTACCAATAAGGCTTACCGAGCTGAGCTTTTGCGTATTCAACAAGTCCTA
>JAEDKI010000238.1 GCA_016295895.1 Clostridiaceae bacterium
TACAAATTATCAATTCAATAAAAAATCGTAGGGACAACCCTTGCGGTTGTCCGTGAAAATGCTTAAAATCCCACGGAACGCCGAGGACGGCGTTCCCTACTTGGATGGGTGCGATTATTTGCCTTGAATTTATCCGCAAACATTCCAATCCTCAGCCCTACGGACACCTTCTCCTCAAGGAGAAGGCGAATAAAGCCATTCCATAATAAAAAACAATCCGCACACAGCATTGAACCGTGTGCGGATTTGCTGATTTCTTATTCTTTTGTTATGCTTTCTTTGCAGCTCTTTTTGCGGTTGCCTTTTCAATAAGACCAAATACGAATTTTGCAACGAAGTAGCCGATGATGCCGTAGATTATGCCGACGGCTGCGCCTGCAAGCACATCCGTGCAGAAATGAACATGAACATAAATTCTTGAAAAACCGATAATTGCGGCAAGAATAAATGCGGGTACGCTGACTTTCCATTTCTTTGATGCGAGAGTTGCTGCCATGGCAACTGCAAAGCTTGATGATGTGTGACCCGAGGGGAAAGAAAAGCTTCTGTGAATTTCCTCAATATACGGGTATTTATAGGTTGCAAGCCATTTTTGAGCAAGCTCAGGATATGCGGCAAGGTTTTCTTTGCATTTTTCAACAAGGATTTCATAATTTTTATGTATTTCGGTCAATCCGTTATATTCGCTCGGTATCATTTCCTTGTCAATCATTGCCAAATCAAAGAAGAAATATGGTCTGGGGCGAGCGATAAGGGGCTTGAGAATGTAGTTGTTAATCACAAGCATTATGCCGAGAGCGAAAAGCATCGAAAGACCGACTTTGCGAGTTTTCTTGGGGATAAGAAGAATCACCGCAAGGAGAGGGAAAAACCAGCCGTCGCCAAGCGTAGTAATAAACTGCATAATCGGGTTGAGCCAGTCTGCCCAGATATGGTTTGCAACAAAGTCAAATACCGAAAGGTCAAAATTAAGTATTGCTTCCAAAAAAACATCAATCCTTTCACATACTGAATTTTTTGATCGGTGAGCGTATAAGGCTTCCGTAAGCGTTATTTATATTATCGC
The DNA here is from genome assembly GCA_016295895.1 of Clostridiaceae bacterium. GTDB lineage: Bacteria > Bacillota > Clostridia > Oscillospirales > Acutalibacteraceae > CAG-177. Next base: position 1,067 of record JAEDKI010000238.1, read on the forward strand.
TTTTATTGCGAAAAAAAGCAAGAGTAAAAATAAAGAATTTTTGCTTTTTTGCTTTTTTGTGCACAAAATAATTCAAAGTGAGGTGAGATTTATGGCAAAATTTTTCAGCGAAAACAAAGAAATCAGAGATGAATTTGACAAGCTCCCTCTTGCGATTAAAAACGCAATTATCGAATCGGGAGTTGAGATAACCTCTGTCGAACAGCTCAGAAAAGCGGCTCAAAGCATAGAAGATAATATGTGATTGAGCTATTGCAATCGGGGCGGTCTTGGGGTATAATATATCATGATTAATTTTGACTGAGAGGATATAAGCTTGAAAACTGAGATAGTTGATATAAATAATGCCGCCGAGCTTGACGCATTCAGCGAAACTCATCCGAACGGCCATTTTCTCCAGACCTCTCTCTGGGGCAGGGTGAAGGACGATTGGAAATGGTTCGGCGTTATTTGCAGAAATGAAAGCGGAGAAATCACGGGCACTCTTGCGGTGCTGCTCCGCAGAATATCGAAGCTGCCTTATCACATGATGTATGCCCCGAGAGGCCCCGTCTGCGATTTTGACGATAAAGAAACATTTTCGGCTCTGATTGAAGCCGCAAAAGCCGAGGGCAAGAAGTATAACGCCTACGAGCTGAAAATCGATAAGGATGTTCCCGCCGATAATGAGAAATACAGGGCAATGGCGGTTGCCGAGGGCTTCAGGCTGAAAGGTGCGACCGTCAATTTTGAGGATTTTCAATGCCGCTGTGTTATCAGAATTCATATTAACGGCAGGAGCGAGGACGAGGTTTTTGCGTCGTTTCATTCCGACCACCGCCGCAAGATAAGAATTGCAATCAAAAACGGCGTTGAAATTAAAATTCACGGAAGCGAAAAAGCGGATATCTTTTATTCTTTGATGAAAGAAACCTGCGAAAGAGACGGCTTTGAACTGCGTTCGGCAAAGTATTTTGCAAAAATTCTTGACTGCTT
>JAEDKI010000239.1 GCA_016295895.1 Clostridiaceae bacterium
CGGAAATTCTCAGGAGATCCTGATAATCGTCAACAGCCTTGATAACTGCGCACAGGAACAGCAGGAACTGAGCGTTTTCGTTGGGAGTATCGCCCGGCTCAAGAAGGTTTATGCCCTTATTGGTGGAAATTGACCAGTTGTTGTGCTTGCCGCTTCCGTTAACGCCTGCAAACGGCTTCTCGTGAAGAAGGCAAATCATATTATGCTTCTTTGCAACCTTCTGCATGATCTCCATTGTGATCTGGTTATGGTCGGTTGCAATGTTTGTTGTTGTGAATATGGGAGCAAGCTCATGCTGAGCGGGAGCAACCTCGTTATGCTCGGTTTTTGCGAGAATTCCGAGCTTCCAGAGCTCCTCGTTGAGGTCTTTCATAAATGCCGCAACTCTGGGCTTGATTGTTCCGAAATAATGGTCGTCAAGCTCCTGACCCTTGGGTGACTTAGCTCCGAAAAGAGTTCTGCCCGTATAAATAAGGTCTTTTCTCTTATTGTAAAGGTCTCTGTCAACAAGGAAATATTCCTGCTCGGGGCCAACGGTTGTTTTAACGCTTGTAACATCGTCCTGACCGAAAAGCTTCAGGATTCTGACAGCCTGCTTGCTGATTGCTTCCATTGAACGAAGAAGCGGAGTTTTCATGTCAAGAGCTTCGCCGCCGTAGGAGCAGAATGCTGTCGGAATGCAAAGAACGCCTTCTTTGATGAAAGCATATGAGGTGGGGTCCCATGCGGTGTAGCCTCTTGCCTCAAAGGTGGCTCTCAGACCACCTGAGGGGAAGCTTGATGCATCGGGCTCGCCTCTGACAAGCTCTTTGCCCGAGAACTCCATGATAACGCTGCCGTCTTTGCAGGGAGAAATGAAGCTGTCATGCTTCTCTGCAGTGATACCCGTCATGGGCTGGAACCAGTGAGTAAAATGGGTAGCTCCGTTTTCAACCGCCCAATCCTTCATTGCATTGGCAACAACATTTGCAACGGCGATATCAAGGCGTTTGCCGTCCTGAATCGTCTTTTTCATTGCCTTGTAGGTTTCTTTTGGTAATCTCGACTTCATGGCTTTATCGTCAAAAACCATACAGCCGAAATATTCGGGAACACTTTTCATGCTCAATCTCTCCTTGTCTTAATGTATTGAAACATCCGATATAAAAAATGGCAAAGACACCGTTGGTTGGGCGCCTTTGCCTTGCTATGGCATAAGTATACCGCCAAAACCGTTCAAAGTCAAGCAATTTTACCCGATTTTCACATATTCTTGCAATCTGACGGATTTTTCGTCGAAATAGTGAAATCCTTTTGTGAATTTTGTGGAAATCGCCGAAAATGTCATTTTAGGGTTTGACAAAGCAAACCAATAACATTATAATATGGGGGAACAAAGGTGTTCGCAAACGGCAAATGCGCCGTTTTTGCGAGCGCCTTTAATTTTTTTGTTAGGGAATGAAGCTTATGCTAAAAAAAGAGGGCCAGATAAGAATCCCCTCCGGCTGCGCCATTGCCGGCCTTTTCTCAAAAGACGGCAAATGCGTTTCGGGCGACAAGATCGTTAAGGCAATGACAACCATGCACGACCGCTCCAACGGATTGGGCGGCGGCTTTGCGGGCTACGGAATTTATCCTCAGTATAAGGATTATTATGCTTTTCATATTTTCTATGACAGCATGTCCGCCCGTGAAGAATGCGAAAAATATCTTGACGATATGTTTGAGATAATCAACCTTTCCAAAATACCCATCAGAAAATCGCCGAAAATTATTGATGAGCCTTTGATCTGGCGTTATTTCGTTGCTCCGAACCCCAACAAGCTCAGAGACAGTCAGCTTGACGAAAAGGAATATGTTGTCAGAGCTGTTATAAAAATAAATACCGAATTTGACGGCTCATATGTTTTCTCAAGCGGCAAAAACATGGGTGTTTTCAAGGCCGTCGGCTACCCCGAGGATGTCGGCGAATTCTACAGACTTGAAGAATACGAGGGCTATTCATGGACGGCTCACGGAAGATATCCGACCAACACCCCCGGCTGGTGGGGCGG
>JAEDKI010000240.1 GCA_016295895.1 Clostridiaceae bacterium
TTTATTCTTCTGTTATATCTTCATCGTCCTTGGCCTTGTCAAAAAAGAGCATAGCCTTGAACAGATCACCGTCAATCGCAATTTGGAATTCGCCGCCCTGAAGCTCGGTCAGATTTTTTATAATCGAAAGTCCGAGTCCGTTGCCGTCGCTCTGCCTTGCCGTGTCGTCACGGGTAAAGCGTTCAAGAAGCTTTTCGGGCGAAGATTCTATCTTCTTTTCGGAGATATTTTTTAGCTCCAGCATCACTCTGCCGTCATCGGTTTCCTCAACGGTCAGATAGACTCTTGTTCCGGGCATTGCATATTTTCCGACATTGCTGATAAGATTTTCAAAAATCCGCCAAAGCTTCTGTCCGTCTGCGATAATAAATATATCCTCGTCGGGCAAATTCTTTTCAAACGTCAGCTCCTTTTCCGCAAGCTTCTGCGAAAGCTCATCGAGCACCTGTGAAACAAAAACGTCCAGATTCAGGTTATCCAGTTTGATTTTGACCGAGCCCGATGTTATCTGCGAAACATCAATAAGGTTTTGCAGGAGAGTTGTCAGCCGCTTTGACTGCTTATTGATAACCTCGTAATATTCATTCAGCTCGGCTTCGCTGCATTTGCCCGATCCGATAATATCGGTGTAGTTTATTATTGAGGTGAGCGGAGTTTTGATGTCGTGAGAAATATTTGCGATCAGCTCGCTTCTCATCTTTTCCGTCTCGTTCTTTTCCTCAAGCGTTTTAATCATATCCTCTTTCAGGGCAATGAAGCTGTCGTTGATTGCCTTGAAATCGCCGAACATAACTCTTGAATCCAGATTTTCGCCGTAATCGCCGTTGGCAAGCTTCTTTCCGCTTTCTCTGAGACGGTTGAAATTGATAGCGATCATAAACAGGAGAGTACCGACCGCAAAAGCCATTGCAACCTGTATCAAAGCAAAAACAGAAAAATTATATTCCGTACCCTTCGAAAGGAAGCGCAGGTAGTTAAACATTATCAGTCCGAGATTAAGGATCAGAACAAAGCCCACCGTTATAATGAGCTTGCCGACAAAGGGCATTTTGAAATATCCCTTTTCCCGGTCGGAAGATTTGCCCTGCCGTATTCGGGAAATGAGCTTGTAGACCAGCGTGCTTTTGTAGATGTGTCCCGCCTTTATTCTGACGGCAAGAGAAAGGAAATAGACCAGAATGGCACAGAACACGAAAAATGCCAGTATCGCACAGGCACCGTTCCAGAGAACGATATCGTTTTCCCTTGTTTTATCGGCGGACATCAGTACTATCATTGAAATAACAAAGCCGATAAAAACAATTGTCAGCACCGAAAACAGGTCAAAGGGTATTCTGTCAATAAACCGCATTTTGCCCGGCGTGTAGTTAATATTTACCATTAAAACAGCGAGAATGAGCATGGCAAGGATCACAAAAACAATCATAATTATTATTGTCGGATACTTGATTATCTGTGCTATTTTTATGATCGAAGAAGTCAGGCTGAATATATCGTCCGCCGTGAAATTTTTCCTGACATATATTTTAATTGCGACGGGATAGGTTTTGTTTGATACTTCGTCGAAGTAGCTGGTTTTTTTCTCCGATTCAAAACAGGTTTCGATTTCGGAAAGCTTTTCATCGCTTTCAAGATTGCTGATGCTGAGCTTTCCGTCGCCGGATTGAGCGACAATAATTAAATTTGAGGATTCTTTTTTATACTTATCACGCAGAGAAGTGTAGGTATAATAACCTGTATCTTCTTCGTTGATTCCGCGGTATTCCTGCTCAAGCGAGAGCATAACATATTCCTTGATGTCCTCGGATTCTTTTTCAATTTTTTCGCTCATCAAAGCCATAAAGGGGTATGAGTTACCCTTTGCTCTGTCGTAAAATCCGTAGTCCGCCATATAGCTTATCTCAAGGTACATGGAAATTACCAAGGTCATACACAAAAGATAAAGCGCAATGGCAGTCACCTTATCCGAAAGCGACTTCAGCTTTATTTTCATCAACGGTCTCTCCTCTCCATTTT
>JAEDKI010000241.1 GCA_016295895.1 Clostridiaceae bacterium
CGTTGATGTTGTTGAAAATATAGCCATTGAAAGAGCAAAGAAGCTTTTCGGAGCGGAAGCGGCTAATGTTCAGCCTCATTCCGGCGCTCAGGCAAACATGGCTGCATATGCGGCAATTCTTCAGCCCGGCGATGTCGTTATGGGCATGAATCTCGCTCACGGCGGCCATCTGACCCATGGCTCACCCGTTAACGCAAGCGGAAAGCTTTATAAATTCGTTCCTTACGGCGTTAACTCCGACGGCTTCATCGACTATGACGAGCTTGAAAGAATCGCAAACGAAACCAAACCCAAGCTTATTGTTGCAGGCGCTTCGGCTTATCCGAGAATCATCGATTTTGAGCGCATCGGCAAAATTGCCAAGTCCGTCGGCGCATATTTCATGGTTGACATGGCTCACATTGCGGGTCTTGTTGCGGCGGGACTTCATCCCTCGCCCGTTCCCTATGCCGACATCGTCACCACAACCACTCACAAGACCCTCAGAGGTCCGAGAGGCGGTCTCATTCTTTCAAAAGAGGAGCTTGCTCCCGCAATCAACAAATCCATTTTCCCCGGCAACCAGGGCGGCCCTCTCATGCACATCATCGCCGCAAAAGCGGTCTGCTTCGGCGAAGCTCTTGACCCGTCATTCAAGGTTTATCAGCAGAACATCGTCGATAACTGCGCCGCTCTCGCAAAGGGACTTCTTTCAAGAGGAGTCAACCTCGTTTCGGGCGGAACGGATAATCACCTTATCCTCGTTGACCTGCGCTCTCTCGGCATAACCGGCAAGGAGCTTGAACAGAGGCTCGACAAGGTTTATATTACCGCCAACAAGAACGCCGTTCCCGACGACCCCGAAAAGCCGTTTGTCACAAGCGGAATAAGGCTCGGCACGGCTGCCGTAACCTCAAGAGGTCTCGGCACGGCGGAAATGGACAGAATTGCAGAGTTCATCTATCTCTGCGCAACCGATTTTGATAACAGCGCAGACAGAATCAGAGCCGAGGTCGGCGAAATCTGCAAGCGTTTCCCCATTTATGAGTAATTTTCAACGGAGATGAAAGAAATGAACGGAATTTTCACGGCGCTTCTCACGCCGTTTAACGATGACTACACCATCAACGAAGCATCTTTGAAAAAGCTTGTTGAATTCAACCTTGAAAAGGGCATCAACGGCTTTTATGTCGGCGGAAGCACGGGCGAAGGCATGGTCATGTCTCCCGAGGAACGCAAGGAGGTTTTCCGCATCGTAAAGGAGGCGGCGGGAGACAGAGTTCCGATGATTGCCCACTGCGGAGCAATCTCAACCGATTCCGCAATCGACATGGCAAAAACGGCGGAAGCCCTCGGCTACACCGCAGTTTCGGCAGTTGCTCCATTTTATTATTCTTTCCCCTACCCCGCAATCAGAAAATACTATGACGATATCGTATCGAGCGTATCAATTCCGATGGTCGTTTATAATTTTCCGGGCGGCAACGGCTTCACATTCACGGCGGATTATGCCGCAGAAATGTTTGAGGATGAGCGTTTTTTCGGCATTAAACACACCTCTGCCGATCTTTTCGCCCTCCAGCAGTTCAAGCAAAAAATCAAAAGACCCGTCACGGTATTCAACGGCTTTGACGAAATGTGCCTCGGCGGTCTTTCAATGGGTGCAGACGGCGCAATCGGCAGCACATACAATTTCATGGCTGACAGATTCCTGAAAATCTACGATGAATTCCATAACGGAAGCATTGAAAAGGCTCAGAAAATTCAGAACGGCGCAAACGAAATAATTGCCGAAATGATAAAATACGGCGTTTTTCAATGTGAAAAAGCCGTGCTGACCCATATGGGCATTGATATGGGTCCGTGCAGACGGCCGTTCCTGCCGATAAGCAAAGAGGGCTTTGAAGCAATGAAAAAGGTTGCCGATGACTGCAAAGCATGGAAGGCGGAATAAAATAACAGAAACCAAACAGGCGGCTTGACTTATCGTCAGACCGCCTGTTTTTTTGAATGCCGAACAAGTTCACGATAAAT
>JAEDKI010000067.1 GCA_016295895.1 Clostridiaceae bacterium
AGCCGTATAATTTGCTTGTTTTCGGTTGGAGTGTGCCGTTACCGGAAATTATTCATGAGATTGATGATTACGCAGTTAACGGAGGAAAAGTCAGAATCCTTACAAGACATAAAAGCGAAGACGAAGCAAACACCGTATGCCCGTATTATAAGAAACACCGTAGTAAGAAGGCAAAAAGAGGTATTGATGATATCGATGAGTTGAAACATTTAGAACTGATTCCCGAGGATCCGATTGATCCGTATGATTGGAAAAATGTAAATGATTATCTTGAGAAAGACGGAATTTGGACAGATCGAGAAAAAATACCGACCAATATCCTTATTTTATGTCAGGATGGAATTGATAAGGTTGAGGCAGATGAAAAAGCAACGGTATTACTTTTAAATATCCGGAATTATTTAAGCGAAAAGAACTTAGATAAGAAAATCAATATTACAACAGAGATGAATTTACCGGAGAACCAGAAGCTCCTGCTGCATACCAGCATTAATGATTTTATCGTTGGTTCGGAAATTGCAAACAGGATGATGGTTCAAGTTGCAAATAATACTTGCATTTATTCAATATTCACAGAACTTCTGAACGACAATGGTGCGGAAATTTATTTAAAAGATATCAGTGAATATGTCGGTAATAATAGCGAGTTTTCATTTAAGGATATTGAAAGGGCAGCAAGAAGCAGGGTGGATTTGCCGGGAGAGGATAAGCAGGAAATTGCACTTGGCTGGATAAAGTTTGGAGGAGATATGGAAAAACCTGAAGTAATGCTGAATCCAACAGGTGATTTCAGAACGAAAAAATTTCCGGAAAAAACACAAGATGAAACCATCAAGATAGTTGTTCTTGCAAACAATCCGAGTATGAAATAAATTCTGTTCCGAATAATTCCAAAAATAATATCGTTGCTTTAAAACGCTTGATTAAGGCAACATGGTTACCAATAAGTATGCTAAGCGTTTTTGAATCAGGATGGAGAAAAAACCAAGAGATACCGAACAGCTGATCGCATTAATAAAATGAACCACGGCTGTGTCCGAAAGGGCACAGCCGTGGTGTGTTTTCATTATTAATCTGTTATGCCAATCAATTATTTCTCGGCAAGAGTTGTTGTTTCGGAGGGGTCGGTTCTGTCAAGCTCATACTTGATTGAGTTCCTGTAACGGAGCTTAACGGGAACCGTGCCGACCTCGGCAAGAGTGCCCTGACCCGTAACGCTTGTGTCAACATCGATAACCTTGACATACTCGATGGCGTAAATCTCATCGGTCTCAACATTAGCGGTTATGATAATCTGGCAGTCGTTATATGTAAGGGTGGGTTTCTCAACGGTGAGATATTTCTCAGCCTTGTCAAACTCAGCCATAACCTCGTCGATATCGTTCATGTCGTATGCCTTTTCGATTGTCTGAGGCAGAGCGGGGCTCTTGAGAGTGAGGGTAATGGTTCTCTTGAGGCCGTCGTCAACGCAGGTTGCGCTCTCGATATCCTCGAGAGTCAGGGCGCTGACATAGTTCTCACCCTTAACGGGCATGAAGTCCTTGAGATCCTCGCCGTATTCAAGCTCTGCTCCGTCATTGTGAAGCATGTAGCTGTCAAGAGAAGTGATTGCGGAATTGATATACTGATTGTCGCTCATCGGGATTGAGTCGCCGTTTGCGTCAACCTGCTTCTCAATCTTCTTTTTCTGGCTCATCTTAACGGCGGCTTTTACGCCCTTGATTTCGTTGATATGAAGATTGAAATATTCAAAAATCGTCTGAGTATTTGCCTGAAGCTTTTCGGGAGAATAGGTTGTGTCGGTTACAACCTGACTCTCTTCGTCGTATGAAGTGGTGATGTCGGTCGGGAGAGGAGTTTTAACGTTAACGGTTGTGGTTGTAGTTTCATCCTCGGTTGTTGAAGAACAGCCCGCAAAGGCAAACATGAAAGAAAAGACGAGAATGATGCTGACCGCAGCAAGAATCTTTTTGTTCATTCGGTTTAATCTCCTTTCGCAGGCGGCGGCTCCGCCGCACGGCGATAATTTAATATTAACGGAAACATTATATCACATTGAATCGCAAAAATCAGCCGATTTTCAAGAAATATTGAATTTTGTTGAAAACGGATAATTTCAGGCTTTTCGTTTGTTAAATTTGCCCAATGAATTATACATTAAGTCCTTTTTCGTCATAGAGGAAAAGGGTTTCAAGGCAGATATCAACGCTTGCTTCGATTGTTTTAAGGTCGAGATTTTCGTGAGTATCAAGCCTTGTGTGATAATAGCGGGCGGGGGCGGGATCCATGGCTGCGAACGAAGCGGCTTTTATTCCGCTCTTGCTCTTTGAAACTGCGGCGGCATCCGATGCGCCGAGGAAAACGGCTTTATAAGGAAGGTCATAGCCTGCAATTTTTCCGCCCTCTTTAACGAGCTTACAGGCTTCGGGGTCGTTTTTGACCGTGAAGGTCATATCCTTGTTATAAACTGCCATATAGTCAAAATCACGCAGGGTATCAAGGCCGACGAAAACGGTTTCAACATCGGAAAGCTCCTCGCCGTGCTTTTTGCAGAAATCCTTTGCGCCTCTGAGGCCGATTTCCTCAGAGCCTGTGCAGAGAGCCATAACCTCGGTGTTTTCAAAGCGGATGTTGTTATCCTCAAGGAATTTCATAACTGCAATTGAAGCAAAACAGCCCGTCAGATTGTCGTTTGCGCCCTCAACAATGCGGTTTTTGTCATAGAAAAACGATGCGCCGAGGAAAATAACGATGAATCCGAGCAGAATGTAGCTGATAACATCAACTGCGGTTGATGTTACAAATTCGGGATTAAGGCTGCATTTGATGATGATAACGACATCGCAGACAGCGGTGAAGATAACGCCGACAAAGCTGCCGCCGATCATGGGAACAACGAGCTTCGGGCCGCCGTAATAGGTGAAGCGCCATTCCATTGAGGAATCCGCATGACCCGAGAAAATTATGCGGCGCTTGGTTTCGCCCGACGCTTTCCGCACGCCGTAGGTGTTATGAGAAGTCTTTTTCGGCATGAAAACATCAAGGGTTTCACGGTAGAAAAGGAACTCGGTAACAATGAAGAAAAGGCAGATTGCCGCAAGAGCAACGGAAACATAGAAAAGCGGCACGATTGCAAAATACTGAGCAATAAAGAAGATGATCGATGAAACGGTCATCAGAGTGACTGAAAGAGGAATCCAGCCCAAAAATGCCTTTGGATGAACCGTGTAGGAATCGGTTTTAACATCGTCACAGCAGGTTTTAAGCTCCTCTGACATGAATTCGATTCCCTTTTCTTCCTGCTCGGTGCCGGAAAATCTGGGGCCGATCTCCTTGCAAACCTTTTTGATGCTTCTTGCAACATAGTTTGCATACATTCGGCGGGTTGAGGGGTAGTTTTTGACGCTTTCGTTTGCTTTCAAAGCAAAGTCTCCTTTCGTGTTGAGCCTGCACAGCTCTTTGTTTCTTTTTTATTAACAATGCGATTTTTATTTGACAACCGCTAAAGTTCGGATTAAAATAGAATATATTAAAATTTGTTTTTGAGGTAAAAATATGAAAAAGATACTGACTTTGATTCTCTTTGCGATTCTTGCCGCCGTGCTTATCGGCTACGGAATCGTCACCGCAGTTAAAAGCAAGGGCAATTCCCCGACCATCGACGCAGGCGCCGAATCTTACGCTTTTTCGGAAAATCTGACGAACGGCACGGAAGCCGCCGCCACCTCCGATTATTTTAACAGCGAAACGCTTTCTCCGTCAACAGCCGCCGAAACCGTGGCTCAGAGCGTTGCACAGACAATCGGCAATAAAATCACGGATTACGCCTATGCTTATGCAGGCTTCACTCCCGCTTATGCGAACATGAATGTCAGCGATTGGAGAATGATTCTTGTTAACAGAGATTACATTCTGCCCGACGATTACGAGGTTAAGCTTGCGCCGTCAATAACCGACGATGAGGACAGTTGCCCGCTGGACTACAGGGTTGCTCCGCATTATAATGAAATGTATCTTGCCGCTCTCAAGGACGGAGTTGAGCTGACCCCGATTTCGGGCTACCGCTCTGTTGAGAGGCAGACAAATAATTTTGAAAGAAAAATTCAGACCTATATGGATCAGGGCTACGGAAAGGTTGAAGCCACTCAGATGGCGGCTAAAATCATTCTGCCCCCGGGAACGAGCGAACACAACGCCGGCCTTGCAATGGATATCTGCAGTCTTTACGAAAGCTTTGAAAACACCGACGAATTCAAGTGGCTGAGCGAAAATGCCGCAGACTACGGCTTCATTCTGCGCTACCCGAAGGATAAGCAGGATATTACCAAAATAATCTATGAGCCGTGGCATTGGAGATATGTCGGAGTTGAAGCCGCAAAAGCGATGAAGGCAAGCGGTCAATGCTTTGAAGAGTATCTCGGCGTGGCTTGAATTAAGGGTTGCGGGAGTTGCCCGCTTCGCCGCCCTCCGAAATATTTTCTCTTTTGAGAACAACAAAAACGGTCTTAAATAAAATTTTAATATCAAGCCAAAGGCTCTGTTTGTCAACATATTCCTTGTCAAACAGGGCTTTTTCTTCGAGCGTGAGCTTATCTCTGCCGTTAATCTGAGCAAGCCCGGTTATGCCGGGGCGCACGGAATATACATTATATTCTTTGCGGAGAACTCTGATTTCCTTTTCCTCGGGAATCAGCGGTCTCGGGCCGACAAAGCTCATGTCGCCTTTCAGAACATTATATAACTGCGGAAGCTCGTCAAGGCTTGTTTTTCTCAGGAACCTGCCGCATCGGGTTATGCAGCTCCCCGATTCGCAAAGCTCGCTTGTGGCGGCGTTGCGGGTGTCGGTTTTCATGGTTCTGAACTTATAGATATAGAAAAGCTTATTGCCCATTCCGACTCTGTACTGCTTAAAAAACACAGGCGTTCCCGAATCAATGACGATTGCAAGGCTGATGATGAGGAACAGCGGAATAAGTATGATAATGAGCAAAAGGCTTGCGGTAAAATCAAAAATCCGTTTCATTTTACACCTCTCGGACGGTATCCCCGGCATTATTTTGCCTGCTTGCCCGACCAGAAAATATAGTCGGCAATCAGAACGGCTCTTGTCGGCGCAGCCTCAAGCCCGTCATAGCAAACGGGGGGAGCAAAAAGAAAATACTCTCCCGGAGCAACCTGCGAAAGGTCAAGCCCCTCAAGAATCGCAACCGAATTCTGAAGAAACGCCTTGTGCGGCGGCGCTTCGTTGCCTTTGCAGCCGACCGAAAGGGAATCCGTGCCGATAAGCTTCAGACCTCTGTCGGCAAGCTCCTGAGCCGAGGAATCCATAAAAAACGCTCTGCCCCCGCCCTTGACAATCAGTCTCTCGCATTTCTTGGGAAAAAAGCGGTCAACATAGTCGCCCGTTATCACTCCTGCGGGAACCTGAATGACCCTGCACGGGCCGACAAAGGCGTCAAGCGGAAGCTTTTCTATTGAATCGCCGTCAGGCAGAAAATGCAGAGGGGCGTCAACATGCGTTGCGGTGTGAACGCCTGCGTGAACCGCCGAAAGGTTATAACAGCAGTCCTCGCCTATCTCGGCAACCCTCTCCGCCTCGGGCTTCGGGTCGCCGGGATAAATCTCACACGAGAAATATTTTTTTGAAATGTCTATCAGCTTCATGCCGTAGCCTCGCTTGTTTTAATTCTTCAGCGACTCCATTTTGAGATACGCATTAATAAAGCCGTCGATTTCGCCGTCCATAACAGCGTTGATATTGCCCGATTCAAAGCCCGTTCTGTGGTCTTTGGCAAGGGTGTAGGGCATGAAAACATAGGAGCGTATCTGACTGCCCCACGCAATCTCTCTCTGTTCGCCCTTGATATCGTCAATTTTATCAAGATGCTCTCTTTCCTTAATCTCAATGAGCTTGGATTTGAGCATCTTCATGGCAACCTCACGGTTCTGGTGCTGGCTTCTCTCAACCTGACAGGCGCAGACAATGCCCGTCGGGATATGGGTGATGCGGACTGCGGACGAGGTTTTGTTAACCTTCTGACCGCCTGCACCGCTTGAACGGTAATAGTCTATCTTCAGATCATCGGGATTGATTTCAACCTCAACGGTATCATCAATTTCGGGCATAACCTCAAGAGAGGCGAAAGAAGTGTGCCTCCTGCCCGAAGAATCAAACGGAGAGATTCGCACAAGGCGGTGAACTCCCATTTCGCCTTTAAGATAGCCGTAGGCATTCTCGCCCTCAACGAGAAGAACGGCGGATTTGAGGCCCGCTTCATCGCCGTCAAGGAAGTCAAGCATGCTGACATTGAAGCCGTGCTTTTCGCCCCAATGCTGATACATTCTGACAAGCATCTGATTCCAATCCTGCGCTTCCGTTCCGCCTGCACCCGCATGGAAGGTGAGAATGGCGTTCTTTGAATCGTATTCGCCCGAGAGCAGAGTGCTGAGCGTCATTTCTTCAAGCTTTGAAACAAAATTGTCAACGCTCGACTTGCATTCGCCGAGCATATCGAGATCCTCCTCCTCATTTGAAAGCTCAATGAGAACGAGGGCGTCGTTATATTCGTTTTCAAGGGCGGTATAGGCGGCAACCTTATTTTTCAGACGGCTGATTTTCTGCTGAACCTTCTGGGAATTTTCAAGGTCGTTCCAAAAGCCCTCCTGCGCCGTCTGTTCTTCAAGCTCCGCAATTTCCTTGTTCATTGCGTCAAGGCCGAGAGCCTCTCTGAGCTGCTTCAATTTTTCTTCATATTCGAGCAGGGAAAGCCTTAATTCTTCAAACTGAATCATATAAAATCTCCTGATGTATATTATTTCACTTTATATTATAGCGAAAAAAGGCAGAAATGTAAAGAAGTTGCAATTATTTTTTAAATAATAATTGAAAAATTCATATTCGTAAGGTAAAATATAGTCAAGGAGTGAATAATATTGAACTATGAAAACCAAATCTGCCCTGTTTGCGGCAAGCCGCTTGCAAAGGGCGAAGATATAGTAGTCTGCCCCGTTTGCGCAACCCCTCAGCACCGTGAATGCTGGATGAAAAACGGCCGCTGTGCAAACGAAGATCTCCACGCTTCGGGCTATGTCTGGCAGAGAAGCGAAGGCAATTCCGGGCAGACCTCGGCGCCCGAAGAAAGCAACGATTCAAAAATCTGCCCCTCTTGCGGCAGCGAAAACCCGCCCGATGCGCTTCATTGCGGCAACTGCGGAATGCTTTTCGGCTCTGCAGACGGCGTTGACCCTGACGGCAAAAAACGCTGCGCCTACTGCGGCAAAGAAAACGACGGCGATGCGATTCATTGCAAATATTGCGGCGCACCCTTCGGCGCTCAGGCAACATTTTTTGACGCCGCTCCCTATATGAACGGCAGCGGAATTTCTCCCGATGAAAAAATCGGCGAAAACACTGCCTCTGATCTTGCGATTTTTGTTCAGGCATCCGCCCGCCGCTATCTGCCCAAATTCAAGCGCTTTGCAAATGGCAAAAAGCTCTCGTTCAATTTTGCGGCATTTTTCTTTGCGCCGTATTGGTATTTTTTCAGAAAGCTTTATAAAGCCGGCGCATTCTTCATGGTTCTGTTTGCAACCGCTTCGCTGATGCTTTCGGGCTTAACGGGTCAGATATTGGACGAAGCGAACGCATTTATGAAAGAAGCTTATTCTTTTGACTATTCAACGGCAACAGAGGAGGAAGCCGAAGCTTTTGAACGGCAACTTTTGCAGAAAAACGAAGAATCGCTTCTCAGAATCCGCAAGCCCGCTCTGATTGTTATCGGAGTCAACACTCTGCTTCGCCTCATCTGCGCTCTGACGGCTGACCGTTTCTATTATAAAAAGGTTGTTGCCGATTCAAAGATAATAAACGACAACATCAGAGAAGAAAACACAAGAAAGCTTGCGCTTGCAAGGCGGGGCGGTCTTTCCGTGCTTGCGTTTGCGGCAAGCCTTATCGGCTACAACGCCCTGATAAGTCTGCTTGTCAGCGCAGCAAGCATGATTTCATTCTGAAACCAATTCCGCAATAAATAAACAATTTACAGAGGAGAATTACACATGAAAGTCAGAAAAGCGATTATCCCTGCGGCGGGTCTCGGAACAAGGGTTCTGCCCGCATCAAAGGCGGTTCCCAAGGAGATGCTCAATATCGTTGACAAGCCCGCCATTCAGTATATCGTTGAAGAAGCGGTTGCGGCGGGAATTGAGGATATTCTTATCATCACCAACCGTGGCAAGGGCGCAATTGAGGATCACTTTGACCATTCCTTTGAGCTTGAAGCAAATCTTGCGGGAAATCCCGCAAAAGCGGATCTGTATGAATCGGTTAAATCCGTTGCAAACCTTGCGAATATCTGTTTCATCCGTCAGAAAGAGACAAAGGGACTTGCTCATGCGATCCTCTGCGGCAAATCGTTTGTCGGCAACGAGCCTTTTGCGGTTCTCTACGGCGATGACGTTATCATTTCCGATGACCCCGTCACGGCTCAGCTTGCAAGATGCTATGAAAAATACGGCAAAGGCGTTGTCGGCGTTAACGAAGTTCCCGAGGAGCTTATCAGGCTCTACTGCACGCTTGATGTTTCTCCGATTCCCGGCGAAAGCAGGGCGATGAACTGCCGCAAAATCATCGAAAAGCCCTCGCCCGATCAGATTCTTTCGCTCTATGCCATTCTCGGCAGAATCGTTATGCCGCCCGAAACCTTTGAAATGATTGAAAAAGGCATTGCCGAAACTCCCGAGGGCGGCGAATTCCTGCTCACCGATGTATTCACGGAGCTTGGCATGGCAGGCAAGCTGATGGCATATGACTTTGACGGCAAGAGATATGACATGGGCAATAAGCTCGGAATAATGAAAGCCAACTGTGAGGTTGCGCTCAATCACCCCGAAATCGGCGACGGATTTAAAGAATATCTCAAGGAGCTTGTTAAGACTTTCTGATTCTACATATAATATTAATCGGGCAGTCCTGCGGAATTAACCGCACGGGCTGCCCGTTATTATTTATTGTATT
>JAEDKI010000068.1 GCA_016295895.1 Clostridiaceae bacterium
ATCTATAGTATAATTAAACATATTCAATATTCTGCGTGTTTCTTTCTTGCCGTCTGCTTTACAATAAAGTTCATATGCTTTATTTACGGACCGCAATTCATTGGCAAAATCCAAAAACTCGTTTAGCGCCTCTATATTTTTCGGTTTTAAATCACCTAATAAAAACGGCTCGGTCGGCAAAGAGCTGATTATTTCAACATTTCTCTCATTCAAATCATTTATTATTTCATTATAAGTCTCCCCGATTTTCCAGCCCTCAACCTCATAATCCTTTGCAATTTCGGGGTCAAAAGCCTTAAAATATGCTTTATTTATTTCAATTTCGCCATCGGTAATAATTGCATGAAAAGAGCCTATATGGTCATAATGGCAATGAGTTCCGAGAATAAAATCAAGCTTGACTCTGCCGTTTTCATCCGTGCAAACCTTTTTTATATAATTAACAACTTCTTTTTCATAGCCTTTATACTCTGTTTTGCGGCGGGGGTTGCTGTTACCCTCTCCCGAATCAATCAGAGCAAATTTTCCGTTGCTTTCAATCAGAATTGCATCGGAATTCGCAGTATTCAAAAAGTGAATTCTGTCGTCTCCGTATACATATGTAAAACTCTCGGGTTTTACATCGTATTTTCTGCAAAACGAATTACCGACGGCAACCGTTACGATATCAAGAACAAAAACCGAAATCATTAACGGAACGATAATCCATGTTGCGATTTTTTTTATCTTTTTCTTATCCATTACACTCTCCGAAAAGCTTAATACATCTATTTTATCACAAGAATTAAATTTTTACTATACTTTTTATTAAAAACTTTTCAAAAACTGCTTGTATAGTTTTGGATTTTAATGTAAACTAATATAAACCATAAAATCTGAAACGGAGTATAACCTTTGGATTCATTTAACAAAAACAATATAAATTCATATCTGAAAAATACGGTTTCAATTCTGACAACCGTATTTCCGCTTGCTTTGAGCATGGGCGTTTGCTCGGGAATCGGCGCATTTTCGGGAATAATCTTCTCAATCATTGCCTCGATTTTTGCAAACGAGTCGAAAATGAAAATGCCGATTTTTACAGCATTTTTGATTGTAAGTTACACTTTCAACGCTTTCGGCCTGTCAACGCTTTCTGTATCGGTTATAATTTCGGGTTTACTGCTGATAATTTGCTCTTTATTTTATAAAAAGCTAAAAACCGCTCTTTATTCTCCATTTACAAGCGCAGTTATGCTCTCAACAGCTCTGACGGTAACCGTTCTTTTCACAACGGATTATTTCGGCATCGGAGCCGAAGGCAACACAGTTACCGAAATGCTTTCTTCTTACCGTTCGCTTGGCTTTCACCCCAATTGGAGAGGCGTGCTCTACGGCACAATCGTTATGGTTATAATGATAACCTTCCCCCGAAAATTCAAAAAGTTCTGTAAAACCGTTAACGCTTCGTTTATTGCACTTGCTCTGACCCTGATTTTAAATCTGTTTTTAAATCCACCGTATATGAAGACGGCAATTAACGAAATCGGCGCTTCTTCTTTATCAATCAGCAGCAGTAATATTGCTCCGAATTTGCTTGAGTTCGGCAAACCCGATATTCTCGCTGCGGTTCTGTCAGGCATCGCCATGGTTATCCCGTGCCTGTTTATTCTTATGAGCAATAATGCGAAAAAGAAAGACTATATTGCAGGCGGCGTCTCAAACTGCATATTCGGCTTCGCTTGCTCATTGCCTGTTCCCGAACTTAATAAAAAGGAAAAAATTTCAAGCGGAATTACTGCCGCCGCAATTATCGCATTAATATTTGTTTTGGGAGCAAGCTTAATTGAAAGAATTCCCGTTCATTCCTGCGCTGTTGTGCTGATTGTTGGCGCATGGCAGAGCATTTCGGGACTTAAACTTAAAAATACTTTTTCAAATGCGGTTTCAATCATTTGCTTTGTCCTGTGCTTAGCGGCATGCCTGATTCTCGGAATTGTTCACGGAATAATTATCTCGGCTTTGATTTTTGCGGTTTTCTGCGTTTTTGCAAGAAAGAAAGCTACGCTTATAGATTCTTGAAAAAAGCACGGTTTGCGCATTTCAGAAATTCTTTCAGAGCATTATTCAAATTCAGCGCATTATAATTATTTGACTTTCGGCGTAGTTCAATTTCACATTTATTATTAATTGCAATAAGCCTGCGGATTTCATCTCCGCAGGTTTTTTTCTTTCTTATCAATCCCTCAATTATTCCGTAAAGTCCGTTTAGCTGAGTATTCAATAGATTTCTGACCGAAAATTCTACCGATAATGAATTATCGAAAGATGACGACGAAGCTTCAATATTCAATAATATAAATGATAATTCAGCGATATCTTCTCTGTCAATCGGCGGCAAAAAGTCATCTGTCAATCTGATGCAAATGTCATTAAAAATCTTATTTGAATTTTCAGCATTGATTTTCAACGCCGATTTACATTGAGATTCAAAAGCTTTCAGATAAAAATTTATGTTCTTCATTTAATCACCCGCTAAAAAACTTTAAGATATATGCACGCTATTCCCCAACTCAATAAACAACATCCCGGGAAAGTGAATATCCATGCAGATATTATTTCTCCCGCAACACTCCAATCAACCGATTTCGGGCTTCTTGCAACTCCGACACCCATAACGGCAGAAGTTTTGGTGTGAGTAGTGCTGACAGGCAAACCGAATAAGGTTGAGATAAACAGGCAAACCGCACCCGAAAGATCGGATGCAAAGCCCTGATCTTTTCTGAGCTTTATCATATCCATGCCGACAGATTTAATAATTCTTCCGCCGCCTGTTGCTGTTCCCAAAGCAATAATCAATGAGCAGAGAATGAGCGCCCAAAGAGGCGATTTTTCTGTTGAAACTTTTCCCGAAGCAGATAAAACAAGCATAAGCACAGCCGCAAATTTTTGAGAATCCTGTGCACCGTGCATAAATGCCATTAAAACCGCTGAGGCAATTTGAGAATGTTTAAAGAGCTGGTCGGCTTTTGATTTTTTTATGTTTTTAAATATATATATTATTAATTTTGAAAATAAAAACCCGAAAATAAAACCCATTGCCGTTGAAAGAATTAAACCGTAAAAAACCTTTGCGCATTCCGATAAATCAATTCCTTCGAATCCGCCGCTGACAGCAACGCTTGCACCTGTCAGACCTGCAATCAGAGCATGGCTTTCGCTCGT
This sequence comes from Clostridiaceae bacterium, assembly GCA_016295895.1. Lineage (GTDB taxonomy): Bacteria > Bacillota > Clostridia > Oscillospirales > Acutalibacteraceae > CAG-177. The sequence goes on from JAEDKI010000068.1 coordinate 3,205, forward strand.
CGGAATGCCGAACGCCCATGCGGCTGTTGCCCAGATAACAACTGCACTCATAGCCGCACAAAGAGACACAAGAGCAAGTTTTCCGTCAGAGCCGAAATCAGCAATATTAATTACTGTTTTAATAACCTTACTGCTGAAAACCCCCATAACCAACGAGCCGCAAAAGTCAGAAACCGAAGCAAGCAAAACCGCCTGACGGATTCCGACAGTTCCCGTAACAACGCAGGAAGCGATTGCATTCGGCGCATCAGTCCAACCGTTTACAAATGCAACCGATAAAGTCATAACCACAGTCAGAAAAACCGAAAAATCCGATATTGTGAATTTTGCAAACTCCCAAAAGCTCATAAAAATCTCCAAATAAAAAAATAAAACGCTCTCAAAATGAAAGCGTTTTAAAAATCCTATCTAAATAAGCTTCCGCCCGATGAATCAATGCCGACAACGACGGGGAAATCTTCAAGAACGAGCCTTTTTACGCTCTCGCATCCCAAATCCTTGAAAGCAATTTCTTCACAGCCGATTATATGCTTTGCGTAAAGAGCGCCCGCTCCGCCGATTGCGCAGAAATAAACCGCTTTATTTCTGACTATAGCTTCACAAACTGCCTCATTGCGCTGACCTTTACCGATCATTGCAGCTAAGCCAAGGTCAAGAAGTCTCGGCGAATAAACATCCATTCTGCCCGAAGTGGTCGGGCCGCAGCTGCCGATAACCATTCCGTCAGGGGTCGGAGTCGGCCCTGCAAAATAAATGCAGGCTCCGTCAAGCTCAAAAGGAAGCTTTTCTCCTTTGTCGAGTAGTTCAAATATCCTCTTATGAGCCGCATCTCTCGAGGTATAAACCGTTCCGCTGAGAATAACTCTGTCACCAGCTTTCAAAACGGAGGCATAATTCTTAATTTCACTAATATTTATGTTATATTCAGCCATGTTATACTTCACCGCCGATTGAATTTATTCCGTCTGAAAGCTCTTTTATTATTGCCGAAATCTCAGAAGCACTTTCATTTAATGCGGAAGCGGCACTGTTGAATTCGGCGCAGATATCCGAAAGCTTTCTGCTTATGGCTGAAACATCTGACTGAACGCTGCTGAGCTGAGCTTTTGCCTTGCAATAGAGCGAATCAATCCTGTCTCTGACCGATTGAGATGAGCTTTCGGATTCTGATCCCGAAAAATCAGCATTCTGAAAACTGCTTTCAATCTCAGAGAATTTTTCTTCAATTGCGGCTATTTTTTCTTCGCAAAGCTGAAGCTTGGTTCTGTATTCATCAATGCTGACCTGAGATTCTTCAATTTTTAAAGCATATGCGGCATTAGCTTCAATAAGACCTGCATTTTCTGATTTTAATGACTCATTTTCGTTTTTCAGGCTTGAAATCTCTCCGTCTGCTTCAGATTTGTCGTTATTGAGTTCCCTTTTCAAGCCGACAATCTCAGTTTGAAGCTGCTCAATATAATTGAGCACTCCTTCCTTTTTAAATCCGCCGATAACCGATTTTTTTAATATCTGATCTGAACCCATTTGTATTAAACACCCTTTCGTCGGCTTTTATGCCGATGCTTTAATTTAAAAGTAATATTTCGGAAACGCCTTCATCAATAACTGCAGATTTTCCGCCGCTGTAAACGATGAAGCTGTTTTTGCCGTCATTATCCGATATAAATCCTGCTTTTCCGTCGTCCGTGTAATTAAAAGTTGAAACAACGACATCCGAGCCGATTAATTTTTCTTCTTTTTCAGAATAAATATAATAGTTTGCAACAGGCTGAGGCTTTGAAACATCATTATCCTTCAGAATTACAATTTCCGAATCATTTTCAATTGTAAAAGCTCCTGCGGCATTTGATATTTTATTTTGTTTTTCTCCGTCATAATAATAAATATCACCCGAATTTTTGTTGATATCGGATTTCAGATAAACTATTCCGTCGCCAATGAAACGGTAGCTTGAAATCCCGGTATCAATACCGATTTCAGCCGAAGGCATGAGCTTTTCATCAAGACTGTTTGTGTAAAGGCTCAGCTTTTCACCGCCGCTTTCACGGACAACGGCAAATATTCTGCCGCCCTGCTTACCGAACGAAAAAAGAGTTTTTGTTTTATCGTATCCGCTAAGCTCTGATGATACAATTCCGTTTTTGCCGTAAGCGGCATAAGCCATGCCTTTTGATTTAATGCTGTCGGAAACCACTGAACGGGCGTATTCAAGAACCTCATCCATGGAACTGCGTCTTGCAATTTCAACAAGAGTTCCCATGTCTGTATCGCTCTGCGTAACCTGAGTGCTTTCATAGATAATCTTAGGCTCACCGAACGCCGATACGGTGTATACATATTCAGGATTTATATTCTCGGCAACCTTATAATTTCCCGAAGAATTATACGCAAAAGCGTTAAAAATCGGAGCGGAAAAATCCCCGTTTATCATTGACTCATTGAGAACGGTTCGTATCTCGTCTCTGATAAGCTTATCCTGATAAGTCTTTAAAGCTTCATTGTATTCCTGCGAAATGCCGAAGAATGAAAAGAAATCATTTCTCTCAGGCTTTGTGACGGTTTTATCGCTTTCGGCGTAAGCATCAGCAATAACATAGCTCCACGAAACATTTTCGCTCGATGAAGTAAAATAATAAAGATTACCGCCGGGCTGATAATCGTCATATCTGACAAGATAGGTGTTGTCACAAATCAAATAAGACTCGCTGTCGGCATAAGCGATATATAAATCGGTCATTCCGCTGTTTATCTTCGATTTTGTCTCATAAATGATATGTGGCTTATCCGTTTTATTATAAGAATATATTTCCGTAAGATTTCTGCAAATTTCAGACGCTTCTCCGTTTTCATATTTATATAGAACACGGTTATCAATATGCATTTTAGTGAAATAAAGATTATTTGATCCTTTTAACGGGAAGATGCTTTCAACATTGCTTGAAAAGGTTTCAATCTGATTGCTTTCAATGTCGCAAATACAGCCGTCATAAGCTCTCTGCTCATCATTGAATCTGAGATAATATGCTTTGCCCGAAATAATATCAAATTCTTTTTTTATTCCGACATCGATAATTCTCGGCTTCTGAAGCTCGCTTCTGCGTTTTTCAATATAATACAAATCATAAAGATCGTTACCCGAAGCTGATTCAACAGTATAAAAAATACGGTTTGATTCTTCATCGAGCTTAAAACCGCCTGCGCTCTGATCCGAAATAACTTCATCTTTACCGTCAATTCTGACAATGCAGTCAGAGCCCTTTTTATAAACGGCAATTCCCTTGTTTTCAAGCTTTGTTCCGCTCGTAAGCTGAAAAATAACAACTCCTGCGCAAATCAGCACAATCAAAGCGGCAACAGCCGCAAGAGAGACAGCGACTTTTTTAGATATTCTTTTCCCCGAAGATAATTCCAAAGTCAACACCCTATCCTTATTCTTCTAAACAGGCGGTTGCCCCGAAAAACGGAGCAGCCGCCCATTGATTATTTCATTGAAACAGCCTGTTTTGCCTTTTCAACAATATTCTGTGCATCCAAGCCGAAAATATGAAGGAGTTCAACTGCGGGACCTGATTTTCCGAAAACATCGTTAACACCGAGTCTTACTACGGGAACGGGTTTTCCTCCCTCGCAAACCGCTTCGGCAACTGCGCTTCCGAGACCGCCGATAACGCTGTGTTCTTCAGCGGTAACAACAGCGCCTGTCTTTGCGGCGGATCTGAGAACAGTTTCTTTATCAAGGGGTTTAATGGTATGAACATTAATAATTTCAGCGCTGATGCCCTGCTCTGCAAGGAGCTTTTTAGCTTCAATCGCTTCATTTACCATAAGACCGGTTGCACAGATTGTAACATCCGTACCCTCGCTGAGAACAACTGCCTTGCCCCACTCAAATTTATAGCTTTCATCAAAAATTGCGGGAACGGCAAGTCTGCCGAATCTCATATAAACAGGGCCTTCGTATTCTGCGGCAGCAAGAACGGCGGCTCTTGCTTCAACGGCATCGGCAGGATTGATTATTGTCATGCCGGGGATTGCTCGCATGAGAGCAATATCCTCACAGCACTGATGGCTTGCGCCGTCTTCTCCTACTGAAATACCCGCATGAGTTGCGCCGATTTTAACATTCAGATGAGGGTAAGCAATCGAATTTCTGACCTGCTCATAGGCTCTGCCTGCCGCAAACATTGCGAAAGTGCTTGCAAAGACTGTATAGCCCGTTGTTGCAAGACCTGCGGCAACGCCCATCATGTTGCTCTCGGAAATACCGCAGTCAATAAATCTGTCAGGGAAAGCCTTTTTGAACATTCCCGTTTTGGTTGCGGCTGCAAGATCGGCATCAAGGACAACAACTTTATCATTCTTTTCACCAAGCTCAACAAGAGCTTTTCCGTATGCTTCACGGGTTGCGGTTTTAATAATATCACTCATGTTTGTTCACCGATCCTTTCCTTAAGCTTCAAGCTCTGCAAGAGCCTGCGTAAGTTCGCTCATTGCCTGCTCATACTGCTCGGCATTGGGTGCCGTTCCGTGCCACGAAACCTGGTCCTCCATATAAGAAACGCCCTTGCCTTTAACGCTGTTTGCAATAATAACCGAGGGCTTGCCTTTAAATTCAGCGGCAGCATTGAAGGCTGCATCTATTTCATCAAAGCTGTGAGCGCAGATTTCTATAACATTCCATCCGAAAGCCTTGAATTTTTCAGGGATCGGATAAGGAGAGTTAACCTCGGATATTTTACCGTCAATCTGCAAGCCGTTATTATCAACAACGGCAACAAGATTGTCAAGACCCTTTGCGGAAGCAAACATTGCCGCCTCCCAAACCTGACCTTCCTGAATCTCGCCGTCGCCGAGAACGGTAAACACTCTGTAGTTCTTTCCGCCAAGCTTAGCGCCGAGCGCCATGCCGCAGGCGGCGGAAATGCCCTGACCGAGCGAACCCGTGCTCATATCAACGCCGGGAGTGTACTTGATGCTCGGATGACCCTGAAGCATTGAATCGCTCTTTCTCAGAGTTTTAATCTCCTCAACGGGAAAATAGCCTTTAAGTGCAAGAACCGAATAAAGAGCAGGTGCGGCATGCCCTTTTGAAAGAACGAATCTGTCTCTGTCATCGCTCTTGGGATTCTGCGGGTCAACATTCATGTGATGAAAATACAAATAAGTTATTATATCAACGCATGAAAGCGAGCCGCCGGGATGGCCGGATTTTGCATTGAAAACCCCTTCAATAATACCCATTCTCGCTTTACAAGCTTTGATTTTTAACTGTTTTCTGATAACTGCATCCATTGCAGCCACCTCCCGATATTTTATAAATTTATCTTGATAATTATTCTTTTGATTCAATATATTCAAGGAAATCGGCAACCGCTCCCTTGTTGCAATGGCAGGCGACAAATTCGGAAATATTCTTAAGCTCCTTCGGCGCCTGACCGCAACAAGCGGGAACTCCGACACTTTTCAGCATTTCAAAATCATTGAAATAATCGCCGATGGCTCCGGTATGAGACGGGTCAATACCGAGGATTTCCGCAAGCTTCATAACCGCCGTTCCCTTGTGGGTGTTTCTTGCAAGAATTTCAAAGCTTGCAACAGAGGATGACATCAAGGTTAAATCCGGGTCGGTCATTGAAGTGAAATGCTCCTTGACCTTTTTAATATGAATCGGCAAACCCGAAAAAATAACCTTACCCCAATCTTTTTTGGGAACATCGTCAATGTTTCTTAT
>JAEDKI010000069.1 GCA_016295895.1 Clostridiaceae bacterium
CGGTGTTCATAAGACAGTAACAGTCACAGTAGTTTGCTCTGCTGTGGCTGTTCTTTTTTTTTATACGGTTATGTGATAGTATGAAACCGAACAGACCGACAAATCGGGATCTGTAGGGGACGATGCCCACATCGTCCCAAAGAAAAACATTTCATTATTTGCCTGAGGCAAACCGGAACGCCGGGGACTGAGTTCCCTACTGAACCGATTATTAAATCTGAATAATTCAGCCATTCCGAAAAAACAACAAAAAATCAACGGTAACACCGTAGGGGAGAACTGTGTTCTCCCGTCGTTTAGTTACGCAATGCTTTGATATATAACGATTTCTTGTAGGGAACGCTGTCCTCAGCGTTCCGAAAACGGCACGGTTTACGTAAAATCCGTAGGGTTCGGCGTCTCCGACGAACCGATTCGCCGCAGGCGAATAATCTGTATATTTCAAAATTTCAAAACGGCGGGAGCAAGCCCCCGCCCTACCGTGAATACTGCAAAACATAATTATCCCGCTTTTGGGACGATGTAGGCATCGTCCCCTACAAAGAAAAACAAAAAACTCGCAACCCCCAATTTGTCTGCCGGACAAAAATGTCTGTCAGAACAAATATGGAATTTTCTCGCTTTATGTCGTGTTACTGATTGAATTATTATGATATTATTACGGTAAAGGGAGGCACATTACATGGATCAAATACGAATCGGAAGATTTTTAAAAGAACTCCGAAAAGAAAAAGGACTTACACAAGAATAAACGGCTGAAATTCTTAATGTTTCCGGAAGAACTGTTTCTCGTTGGGAAACGGGGAATAATATGCCTGATATCAGCGTGATGATTGAAATAGCTGAACTTTATGATGTGCCAATTCCGGAAATTATCGACGGAGAAAGAAAAAGCGGGGATATGAATGAAGGAGAAAAAGAAACAGCAGAAGTAATGGCAACCTATGCAACATCAGAGAAAGAAACAATTATAAAAGGTATTCGCAATGAAAGCATCATCGGCACCGTTGCTATAGTAGTTTTGGCGGTGCTTGAATTCATCGGCATCAAGTCATCAGATGCGGCAGAATATATATCTTTATATTGCGATTCTCTGGTTTCTGTTTCTGTATTAATAATACTTTTGCATTCAACAGGATTACTTTATAAATTAAAGCACAGGGACAGTCTTGTCAATTTGCCGACACCTTTGAAATATATTATTACGGCAGTTGCGGCGTTTGCCGTTGCGTTTATTTTGAGCTTGGCAATCAAGCTGTTTTTGGATAATACAAAAGCAGAAAAATTTTGAAAAGGTAAATAAAATGAAATATTGTATAAATTGTAAAAAGAAGTATAATACGGAAGATGAACTCTGCCCGAACTGTGGCTCTGAGCTGTGTGAAATGTCACGGGATGCCGGTGATGAGATTAATGAAAACGAAAATGCAGAAATCATTTCCGTTATGATGATAACGGGTATTCTGTAATCAGGAAACGCCCCGGACACTTGAATGTCCGGGGCGTTTTGAGCTTTAGGCGCAACAGTGAAAGTCACGCTTTTTCATATTAACTTGTCTTATGCGCCCGAGGTACTGTAAGCGGGGTAGGCGTAGTTGTTGAAGGCGTAGTTGAAAAGATAGTAGCCTGACATATTTGCTTATTTATTTCCTTGCAACCTTTCCGACTGAGGCGCAGATGATGAATGCCGCAATATCTGCTGCAACAACCGTTGACCCGACGGGTGTTCCGAAAATGATTGACGCAAAGATGCCGAGAACGGCGCAGATTACGGAGATAACCGCCGAGCTGATAATGACCGAACGGAAGCTTTTGAAGATTCTCATTGCCGAGAGGGCAGGGAAGATTATCAGCGCAGATATCAGCAGAGCGCCGACAAGGTTCATGGCAAGCACGATAACAACGGCGGTAACAACTGCGATAACAATGTTATAAGCCTGAGTTCTTATTCCCGTTGCCGCCGCAAAGCCTTCGTCAAAGGTGACAGCAAAGATTTTGTGATAAAAAAGAATAAAAACGAGAAGCACAACCGCCGTCAAAGCAAGGCAGAGATAAACATCCGTCTTTGAGAGCGTCAGAATCGAGGTTGAGCCGAAAAGCGTTGAGCAGACATCGCCGCTGATATTTGTTGAAGCGGAAAAAATATTGAGCAGAAGATAGCCGAGAGCGAGTGCGCCGACCGAAATCATTGCTATTGCGGCGTCGCCCTTGATTTTTGCTTTGCCGTTAACGCCGAGAATGATTACTGCGGCGGCAATTGTGACGGGCAGGGTGACAGTCATCGGCGCAAAGCCGCAGACCGTTGCAATCGCAAGCGCACCGAAAGCCACATGCGACAGCCCGTCGCCTATCATAGAATATCTTTTCAGCACAAGGCTGACGCCGAGCAGGGCGGCGCAGAGCGAAATCAGCACACCCGCAATCAGTGCATAGCGCACAAACGGGTAGCTCATGTATTGCCCGAGGGTTGCGATAATATTCATTTCGCCTTACCTCCCTCGGAAAAGCGATGATAAACGTCGCTTTTAACATAATCTTCTTTTTTGCCGAAAAACAGCGGCTTATGGCCAATATGCAGAATGTGAGAAGCGTATTCAACCGCCGCTTCCATGTCGTGCGAAACCATAATTACGGTCATACCCGACTTGTTGATTTCTTCTATCAGAGAATAAAGGCTCTTTGTGACCATAGGATCAAGGCCTGCAACGGGTTCGTCAAGAACAAGCAGCTTTTCTGCGGCGCAGAGTGCTCTTGCAAGAAGAACCCTCTGCTGCTGACCGCCCGAAAGCTCTCTGTAGCATTTGCCCGAAAGGTCGGTGATTCCGAGCTTTTCCATGTTCCGTGCCGCAGTGTCTTTTTGCGATTTTGAATAAAACGGTCTGAATCCGCTCCTGTTAAGACAGCCCGAAAGCACGATTTCTTTCACCGAAGCGGGGAAATCCTTCTGAACCTCGGTCTGCTGAGGCAGATAGCCTATTTCATTCTGTTTAAGTCCGTCTGAAAATTCGATTTTGCCCGAAATAACATTTTTTTGACCGAGCAATGTTTTCATCAGGGTGCTTTTGCCCGAGCCGTTTTCACCGACAATGCAAAGGTAGTCGCCGTCGGACACGCTGAAATTAATATCTGAAACTATCGCTTTTCCCTCGTATCCGAGCGAAGCATTGCTAACGGTTATCAGCGCCATCAGTTAAGAGCCTCCAATATAACTTCAAAATTGTTTTTCATAATGTCAAGATAATTAACGCCGTTTTCAATATCCTTTGCGGTTACAGATTGGCAGGAGTTGAGTTCGGCGGTTTTTGCGCCCGTTGCCTCGCACACGGTTTTGGCAATCGAGCCGTCGGAGCCGTCAATAGTCAGCACGACGGGGAGCGAAAGCTCCTTTGTTTTGTCAATGAGGAAAGCCATCGTCTTAAAGCTTGCTTCACTCTCGGATGAACAGCCTGCAAACGCCGCATAATATGACAGCCCGTAATCCTCAGTCAGATATCTGAACGGAAAACGGTCGGCAAAAAGCAGAGTTTTTCTCTTTGCGCCGTCAACCGCCGCCGAGAAATTACGGTCAAGCTCGCTGAGCTTTGCGCTGTATGAATCGGCATTTGCCTTGTATTTTTCCGAATTTTCGGGGTCAATGCCGCAGACTGCGTCGCAGAGAGCGGAGGTCATTTTTTCGGCATTTCTGACCGAAAGCCAGATATGCTCGTCCTCCTCGGCGTGGCTGCCCGAGTGAGCCTCAAGGTGCTCCTCCTCCTCGTGCTCCATGCCTGCAACATATTCTTCTTCAAGCGTATCAACCGTGTCCATCAGAGCAAGCGTTTTAAGAGCGGGATTGTTTGCGGATTTAATTGCGCTTTCAACCCATCTGTCGGAATTGCCGCCGATATAAACAAAAAGGTCGGCTGAACCGATTTTGATAATATCCTGAGCGGTAGGCTCGAAGCTGTGCAAATCCGCACCGTCATCAATGAGCAGGGTCAACCCCTCGTCGGAGCCTAAAATATTTTTAAGAAAATCATACTGCGGAAAGGTTGTGCAAACAATGCTGAGTTTATGCTGTTCCTCTGTTTTTCCCGAGCAGGAAGCAAGGGTGCAGAGCAAAATCAGCAAAGAAACAAATATACTTATAATTCTTTTCATTAATATTTCCTCCGGATAACCCTCATTTTTTGCATGAATTGCATCTGCCGAGCAAAACCGTGTGGCTGTCAATTTCAAAGCTCGTGCTGTTTTTGATGTCGTTTTTGATTATTGAAGTTGTGCCGCTGTCAAGGTGATACACTTTACCGCAATCGGTGCATTTCATATGAAGATGCCCCTCGCATTTTTCGTTGCTGATGAACTGATAAACAAAGCTGCGGCTGTTGCCCTTGACAGAGCGGTGAACAAGACCGTCTTCAACAAGCTTTGTCATCAGTCTGTATGCGGTGCTCGGGCTGATAACGCCCGAACCGATTGATTCGATAATTTCCTCAATAGTGAACGCCTTTGCGGAATTTGCCTGCAAAAAGTCAATGAGCGTTTTCTTCTGCTGAGTATTGTAAACTCTCATTATCAAATTACCTCCGAATTTGAGAATAACTCCTAAATTATTATACACATATATCACGAAAAGTCAACATAAAAAAGCAAGATATCGGAGCTTGTTGCTGACAGCATGTTTGATGTTTTCGTTGATAAAAAATTCGCCGATAAGCTTGCCAAAGAGGAAAGAAGCTTTGCCAAAAAGCTTTCAAACCATATCGGCAATATTATCAGCGAGATGAAAAGAGCGATTGCCGCTTTCGCCGCAGGCAAGGATAAAATTGAAATTAAGGCGCTTTATAACGACATTGAGAAGCTCGACAAAATCAGAGATATGCTTCTTGAGGGATTGGATAAAGCAAGCGAGAATTTCAGGGCGAGGGAGCAGGAGCAAAAAAAATACCGCCGGTGAGGCGGTTGATTCAGCGAAAGATATAAACAGCATATCAAGAGATGATATCGAATCCGTTCAATAAATAATGATGCATTCACTATATGCTGTTGCAGATATTGGAAACGGTCCCGAAGTTCTTAAACTTTATGTAGAGGAACTGAATAATGTAAATAGCAATGAGACAATCAAAAGAACATATATGCTTCAGAATATAGAAAAGCAGCTGGGCTCAGTAAGTTCACAGAATAAATCTGCTAGCCTAGTCGCTCCAACTGCTATAAATAATATATTAAATTTATATTATTTTGTCAAGCTTTATGATAAAAATTTTAATCCGACATCCTCAAGCAAGGTTGTTAATGTCGATGGTACACCGATAATAATGTATCACGGAAGTCCAAACAGCTTCACGGCTTTCGACAAGAAAAAGGCAAAAGCAAGCGGTTTATACGGCAAGGGCTTTTATTTCACCGACAGCGAAAGCAGCTCGAATTCCAGGGGGAGTAATAACTCCAATAACGCCCTGCATGACGATACTGCTTCTAACACAAGATTATCACAAAAAGATACAAGTGTCAATGCTGATTCTATGCAAAATCCTCAGGAAGATGCACCAAAAAAATTGAAAGCCGAAAATATGTTGACGATTCCGTTCAGTCGCAGGAATTTAAAAATTGGTTCGGCGATTGGCAGAACGATTCAGAGAACGCAAGCAAGGTTGTTAATGCCTTGAACCCGGCGGTCTTGCAATGCTCGGCATTGCCGATAAAAAAGCCAAAATGGGACATTCCCGGTTTGAAGATTAACAAAGACTTGATGGATTAACTGTTCCGGAATTCTTTCGGCGTTTTGCCCGTGTATTTTTTGAAAACCTTTGTGAAATAATTGACATCGTAAATTCCGCAATGCTGAGCGACGGTCTGAATCTGAAGATCCGATGATTTGAGAAGATAGGCGGCGTATTCAATTCGCTTGCCGATAACATATTCCGTCAGCGTTTTGCCCGTTTCTTTCTTGAAAAGGGCGGAAAGATAGCTTGCGTTGATGTTGAACATTTCCGCTAAACGCTTCAGCCCGAGGTCGGCGGTAAGGTCGGAATCAATAACCGTTATGACCTTCTGAACGGGCAGAGAATAGAGCTTCATCGAATGCTTTTTCACGAGTGCACAGTATTTGCGGATCATTTCTCTCAAAAGCTCGCCTGTGTCTTTAACTGAGCTTGCTTTTTCGATTTTTTTGGCAAAATCAGTAGATATGCCGTCAATATAAAACGGATGAACTGAGCCGTATTCCGCCGCTTTTCTGAGCAGGGTGTTTGCAACAATAAGATAATTCTTTGCGTTTCGCAGAGGGTCGTCGCTTCTTTTTTCAAATTGAAGAGTTGAGATGTTGGCGATGAGCTGTTCAGCCTTGTTGGTTTTTCCCGAGGAGATTGCCTGCATCAGTTTGCTCTCGCCATCGTATCTTTCCTCAAGTATTCTTATTGCAAGCAGGGGATCGTCGTTCTTATTCTCAAAATTGAGGATGATATCTTCGGCTTTAATATCCGTCAGACCTATGCGGAGAGTTCTGAATGAAAAATTGTCAAGGCTTCCCCAAAGAACCTCACCCAAGCTGTTGCAAAGGTTATTGATATACCTTTCGTTTTCGATAACGGGCAGACTTCCGAAATATTTTTCAAGCTGAGAAAAAAGCTTCGGCGGTACGGAGTATTTTTCCGCCGTTTCCATGAGCGATTCTCTCGTTATCTCTCCGCTCAGATACGGCCCTGCGGCAAGCACGGTTCTGACCCGGCTTTGGGGAAGAATCATAAAAATATATTTGCAGTTTACGCTGTCGGTAACCTTATATATGGTGTTTTCCTCTGCTTTTTCAATCGTTTCGGGAACAAGGCGGCGATAGTCCTCGTCCATGTCAAGATATTCTCTCAAGCCCCTGTCAATCATTTTCGGGGTTGGCACGGTTTCGTCAAAAATGCAGGTGTCAATGCCTGCATTTTTCATTATGCGGCAGAAAAAGCTCAGCTCAGCGTCATAGAACACTAAAATCCACTCCGTTTTTATCATTTACACATATATTATTGTATAATTTTTGGGAAAATTCAATACTCTGCAAAAATTTTACTAAAAAAGATAAAAATATTCCTAACATATTATAATGATTTCAATTAGAATATAGATGTAGTTATTCGTTAAAACTGACAAATAATATTAACTCAAGCAAGAAAAATTATGAAAGATGAGGTAACGACCATGAAAGAAAAAACATTAAGACCCTTTGGCATGAGAGATAAGCTCGGCTATCTTTTCGGCGATTTCGGCAATGACTTCTCTTTTATCCTCTCCTCAAGCTTCCTGATGAAGTTTTACACGGATGTTATGGGCGTAAGCCCCGTAGTAGTCGGCGCAATTATGATGATAGCCCGCTTTGTTGACGCTTTCACCGATGTTGCCATGGGCAGAATCTGTGACAGAAGCAGAACCACCCCCAACGGTAAATTCAAGCCGTGGATTCTCCGCATGTGCGGCCCCGTTGCAATCGCTTCGTTCCTCATGTATCAGAGCAGTCTTGCAAACATGGGTATGACATTCAAGATTGTTTATCTTTTCATTACTTATATTCTTTGGGGTTCGGTTTTCTACACCTCAATCAATATTCCTTACGGTTCAATGGCTTCGGCAATTTCAAACGACCCCTCCGACCGTCAGTCGCTTTCAACCTTCAGAACAATGGGAGGAATGCTTGCGGGCGCTCTCGTAACGGTCGGCGTTCCCCTTGTTGCATATGATAAGATTATCGTTAACGGCGTTGAGCAGGACAGCATGAACGGCGGCAAAGTTACGATAATTGCAGGCATTTTCTCCGTTCTTTCAATTGTCTGCTACCTTCTCTGCTATAAGCTCACAACCGAAAGAGTAAAATGCGAAGCGAATGCAGAGGCAGTCAAGAATAATTCAACGCTCAGAATGCTTAAGAATGCAGTCACTAACCGTCCGCTTATTTCAATAATCGTCGCATCGATTCTCATGCTTCTCGCTCAGCTCACAATGCAGGCGATGGCAAACTATGTCTTCCCGAACTTCTACCGCAACGCCAAGGCTCAGTCGCTCTCAATGGTTATGATGGGCGCAGGCATGATGCTTGCCGCAATCCTCGTTAAGCCGCTTTCCAAAAAGTTCGGCAAGGCGGAAATCAGCTCGGTTTCAAATCTGCTTGCCGCAGTTGTCTGCTTCGCTCTCTATTTCGTTCGCCCCTCAAATGTCTGGGTATATTCGGCGTTTCAGATGGTCTGCTGGCTCGGTCTCGGAGTATTCTCAATGGTTTGCTGGGCGCTTATCACCGATGTTATCGACTATTCGGAGCTTAAAAACGGAATCCGTGAGGACGGCTCGGTCTATGCACTCTATTCCTTTGCGAGAAAGCTCGGTCAGGCGGCTTCGGCGGGTCTGAGCGGTCTGCTTCTTCAGATGATAGGCTACAGTCAGGAAACCATGTTTGATGAAAAGGTTGTAAACGGTATTTTTGACATCTCAACTCTTGTTCCCGCAATCGGCTTCCTGCTTCTCGGCCTTGTTCTTTGGTTCTGGTATCCTCTGCGCAAAAAGCAGGTTGACGCCAATGTTGAAGCGCTTGCCGCAAAGCACGGCACGGGTAAAGAGAATTAATAATCGGCATAAAAGGAGCGTAACAAATGCGTAAAGTTATAAATATCAACAGGAAATGGGCGTTCGCCAAGGAATCCGAGATTCCTGCGGCTGTTCCTGAAAAATGGAATTTTGTCAATCTTCCTCACACATGGAACGCCATTGACGGGCAGGACGGCGAAAACGATTATTACAGAGGCACCTGCTGTTATGTTAAAGAAATATCAAAAGATGAGCTTCCCGAGGCGGACAGATATTATCTTGAATTCAGGGGCGCAAA
>JAEDKI010000070.1 GCA_016295895.1 Clostridiaceae bacterium
TCATGGGGCCAATGTATCTATCACTCTTGATATACAATCTCATTGTGATAGTATCACCCGGCTGAACATAACCGTCCGAAAGGACAAGTTCGTCGTCAACCGTCTCATATGCTTCGGTGCCCAGATAAATGAAGTTATTATACTGAGCTTTAAGTTCTGCATATGACTTAATTGATGATGTGCCCTCCGCAGCGGTTGCCTTGGGGGCAAGAAGATCACCCGCAACAGCGACTGTGCCGAGAAGCATTGCGAAGCAAAGCACTAAGCTGATGACCTTTTTAAATGCGGACATATTATTTCCTCCTTAGAATATAGTGTATTTGGGGTTATCCTTCCCCGCATCGGAGAGCCGCTTCAAGGCGCTCCAATCCATTTATACCGTCTAATTATCTCACACCATGAAGTATAAAGCAATAGACAAATTGAATTTTAAACCAAAAAAATCTTTTTTTGTGAAAATACCACAACTTTTAATTGTCAGATTCGTGCAATTCCACAATTCACGGCTGCCTGTGCAACGGCTTTTGCAACCGCAGGACCCACTCTTTCATCAAACGCTTCGGGAAGAATATATTCAGCGCAAAGCTTGTCTTCCGAAACAAGGCCTGCTATCGCATGGGCGGCGGCAAGCTTCATTTCTTCATTGATGTCGGAGGCTCTGACATCGAGCGCACCTCTGAAAATACCGGGGAACGCAAGAACATTGTTTATCTGATTCGGGAAATCGCTTCTGCCCGTGCCGACAACCGCCGCACCTGCCGCAAGCGCCTCGTCCGGCATGATTTCGGGAACGGGATTTGCCATCGCCATAACAACGGCGTTTTCAGCCATGGAAGCAATCATTTCTTTGCTTACCAGACCGCCTGCGGAAACGCCGACAAAAACATCTGCTCCCCTCATGGCATCGGCAAGAGTGCCCGTTATGAGGTTCTTGTTTGTGAACTCGGCAAGCTCCGCAAAAGCGGGGGAAAGCTCCTGGCCTTTACAGATGATTCCCTGCTTGTCGCTCATGATAATATTCCCTGCACCGCAGGCATGAAGCAATCTTGCAATAGCCGAGCCTGCCGAGCCTGCTCCGCTCATTGCAACCGTGCAGTCCTCAAGCTTTTTGCCCACGCATCTGAGGGCATTGAGCACTGCGGCAAGCACAACGACAGCCGTTCCGTGCTGATCGTCGTGGAAAACGGGAATATCGCATTTCTCCTTTAATTTTTTCTCAATTTCGAAGCATCTCGGAGCCGCAATATCTTCAAGGTTTATGCCGCCGAAGCTGCCCGCAAAAAGAGAAACGGCGTTAACAATTTCGTCAGTATCCTTTGAGCGGATGCAAAGGGGAATAGCGTCAATATCAGCAAATGCCTTGAACAGCAGGCACTTGCCCTCCATAACGGGCATTCCCGCTTCGGGGCCGATATCGCCAAGACCCAGAACAGCCGTGCCGTCGGTTATGACGGCTACCGTATTCCATCGGCGGGTCAGCTCGTAGCTTTTGTTAATGTCCTTCTGAATTTCAAGGCAGGGAGCGGCAACTCCGGGCGTATATGCAAGCGAAAGATCCTGCTTGCTTGCCGCAGAGGCTCTTGCCTTCGTTTCGAGCTTGCCCTTCCATTCATAATGAAGTCTGAGCGACTCCTTCAAATAATCCATTTTAACATCTCCGTTATTGTATATACATTTTATATTATATCATTTTGCCCATCCCTTTGAGCACTCAACCGCACGCTTCCAGCCGTCATACAGCTCGTTTCTGCGTTCAATGCTCATCTGAGGAGTGAATACCTTCTCAACCACACGGTTGTTCTGTATTTCCTCCGTGCTTTCCCAAAATCCGATTGCAAGGCCTGCAAGATAAGCGGCGCCGAGAGCCGTGGTTTCAACGGTCTTGGGTCGGTTAACGTTGCATCTTATCATATCCGCCTGAATCTGAAGCATGATATCGCTCACGCTCGCTCCGCCGTCAACACGAAGTTCGGTGAAATCTATTCCCGAATCCGACTTCATGGCTTCAAGCAGGTCGGTCATCTGATATGTTATCGCTTCAAGCACGCTTCTTGCAATATGCGCCCTGTTGACTCCCCTTGTCAGCCCGACAATACAGCCTCTCGCATACATATCCCAATAGGGAGCACCGAGACCCGTGAATGCAGGAACAAAATAAATTCCGTTGGCATCCTCAACGCTTTCTGCAAGCTCGTCACAGCGCCTTGCGTTGTCAATGAGGTGAACCTCGTCTCTGAGCCATTTTATTACCGAGCCTGCGTTGAATGCAGAGCCTTCGATGGCGTATTCAACCTTGTCGCCTATTCCCCATGCAACGCCCGTCAGGAGGTTGTTTTTGGATTTTACTCTCTTTTCGCCCGTGTTCATAAGCAGGAAACAGCCCGTGCCGTAGGTGTTCTTCGCCTGACCCGGTTCAAAACAGCCCTGGCCGAAAAGTGCGGCGGGCTGATCTCCGATTGCTCCGCAGATGGGAATGCCCTCTAAGAATTCAAGGCCGAGTATTCCTTTTGAAACTCTGCCGTAAATCTTGCTTGAGGGAACGGGTTCGGGAAGAATGGACATCGGAATGCCGAGCTTGTCACATAGGAATTTATCCCAGCAGAGGTTGTCAACATCAAACAGCATTGTTCTTGATGCGTTTGAATAATCCGTAACATGAACACTTCCGCCCGTCAGATTCCAGATAAGCCAGGTCTCGACCGTTCCGAAAAGCAGTCTGCCCTCCTCGGCGAGCTTCATTGCTCCCGGCACATTGTCAAGCACCCATTTAATTTTGGTTGCGGAAAAATATGCGTCGATAAGCAGGCCGGTTTTTTCTTTTATGTAATCTTCAAGCCCCTCTGCTTTTAGCTGTTCGCAATATTCCGCCGTTCTGCGGCACTGCCAGACAATGGCGTTATATACCGGCTTGCCCGTCTGCCTGTCCCAGAGAATCGTTGTTTCACGCTGATTGGTTATGCCGATTCCCGCAATGTCGCAAGGATTGATGCCACTGCTGAGAACGCAGGCAGAAACCGCTTGAAACTGGCTGTAGAGAATTGAAATCGGGTCATGCTCAACCCAGCCCGCCTGAGGATAAATCTGCTCAAATTCATTCTGAGCCTTGCTGACGATGTTGCCTTTTTTGTCAAAAATTATCGCTCTTGAACTTGTCGTGCCCTGATCCAGCGCCAAAACATATTTCGCCATTGCCTTCAACCTTTCTTATTTTATTCCGAAGTATTTTATTGCATTATTATATGAAATATCTTCAGCAATCTTGCAAAGGGCTTCCTCATCATAGGGATAAAGCCCCTCGGCAACCATATCGCCGAGCAGTCCGCACATGATTCTGCGGAAATATTCGTGCCTCGGATAAGACAGGAACGAGCGTGAATCCGTTACCATGCCAACGAATTTGCCGATTGCGCCGAGATTTGCAAGCGCTTTCATCTGCTCTCTCATGCCGTCAATATTGTCATTGAACCACCATGCCGAGCCGAACTGAATCTTGCTTTCCGCCTCGCTGCTCTGGAAATTGCCGAGCATCGAGCCGAGAACATAATTATCTTTTGGATTTATTGTGAACAGAATCGTTCTGGGCAGAACGCCTTTGACTGCAAGGCTGTCAAGGAATCTTGAAAGCTTTTCGGCAATCTCTCTGTCGCCGACGGAGTCAAAGCCCGTGTCGGGGCCGAGTTTATTGAACATTGCGGTGTTATTGTTTCTGATCGGTCCGATATGAAGCTCCATGCCCCAGCCTCTCTTTGAATACTCCCCGGCAAGGCAAGAAAGCAAAGCGGTCTTGAATTTATCCGCCTGCTCAACGGTTACATCTGCGCCGCTCTTTGCCGAAGCGAAAATATCTTCAAGCTCGCTGTCGGTTGCTTCCTCATAGGGAACATAGAGGAACGCATGGTCGCTTGCACGGCAGCCCATCGAAGCGAAAAACTCAATTCTGTCTTTCAGAACATCGCAGAGCTGTGCAAAGCCGTTTATCTCCTTGCCTGCGGTTTTTTCCATTGCGGAAAGCCACGGTCTCCATGAGGGGAGGTCGATTCCGAGAGCCTTGTCGGGTCTGAACGCAGGCAGAACCTTGCATTTGAAGCTCTTATCTTCTGCGATAAGCTTGTGATATTCAAGGCTGTCGGCGGGGTCGTCGGTAGTGCAAAGATGAGAAACATTGGATTTCTCGATAAGCTCTCTCGGGGTGAAGCCGCCCGCTTTGATTGCCGCATTAGCCTTTTCCCAGACGGTATCGGCGGTTTTTTCGCTGAGAATCTCGTTAATTCCGAAATATCTTCTCAGCTCAAGGTGACACCAATGATACATCGGGTTGCCGATAAGATTCGGCATAATTGAGGCGAACGCCTTGAATTTTTCATATCCGCTTGCATCGCCCGTTATATATTTTTCTTCAACGCCGCACGAACGCATGGCACGCCATTTATAATGGTCGCCCGCAAGCCACAGCCATGCTATATCCTCGGGCTGTTTGTTCTCATAAATTTCTTTGGGTGAAAGATGGCAATGCCAATCAAAAATCGGCATTTTATCCGCCGCCTCAAACATTTTAACGGCGGGCTCGCTGTTCAGCAAAAAATCCTTGCCCATAAACTCTTTTATCATTACAGGGTACCTCCCAAGCATATTTTTACATATTAATTTTAACATATATTTTAATATTTGCAAGCAAAAAGGGCAAAAAAATATCCGACTGTAAAATCGGATTATAAAAAGGGCGAAGGCTCACCCGCATAACGGATGAGCCTTCTTGAGGAGTTGTATATAAGAGGGTAAGTAGTGGTCAAAAATTATTCGTCAACGCCGAGAAGCTCGTTAACTGTCATACCGAGAACCTCGGAAAGAGCCTTGAGCTCAAAATCGGTAACATAACGGAGCTGACCTTCAAGCTTTGAAAGGCCTGATGCGTTGAGGTCGATTCCTTTAATCTGAAGCTGAGTGAGAAGATCCTTCTGCTTCATGTTGATTGCCTTGCGTCTTGCTTCAATCTTTGCGCCGACGATGTTTCTGTCGCCGAGTGCCTGCTTTCTGATTCTCATAGTCTTTTGCCTCCTAAATTTTCAACTGAATGGCGTCGAAAAATATACGCTCTGTATAATCAGAATCAAAATCATCGCTGATTAACACAATCTCTGTTGATATTTGACATTCTATCATACTTTTCCGAAAAATGCAACTGTTTTTTGTGATTTTTTAAAAACATTTTTAATTTTACATTTTTTTAACATATCGCCGACTTTTCGGCAACATTTCGCCGTTTTTTCGCTATTCAGCAAACCTCGGCGCCACAGGATTAAAAAATTTGTTTGATATGTATATTGTAAAATAATTTCAAATGATTCATAATAATATCACTTCCCGGCGAATAATTCAATAAAAAAGGAATAATAAATATGAATATTTCAAACCCTCAGCGCAATCTCACAATGCTGACCGATTTTTACGAGCTGACAATGGCAAACGGCTACTTCAAAAACGGCTTTAAGGATACCGTTGCATATTTTGATATGTTTTTCAGAAAGGTTCCCGATGACGGCGGCTTTGTCATCATGGCAGGCGTTGAACAGCTTGTTGAATACCTTTCCGATCTGAAATTCACCAAAGAAGATATTGAATATCTCCGTGGCAAGGGCTTCAACGAGGAATTCCTTGATTATCTTGCAAACTTTAAATTTGCCTGCGATGTCTGGGCTGTTCCCGAGGGAACTCCGATTTTCCCCGGTGAGCCGATAGTCAAGGTCAAGGGTCCCGTTATTCAGGCGCAGTTTGTTGAAACGATGGTTCTGCTCTGCATAAATCATCAGAGCCTTATCGCAACAAAGGCAAACAGAGTCAGCAGAGCCGCTCAGGGCAGAGCAGTTATGGAGTTCGGCTCAAGGCGTGCTCAGGGAGCAGACGGCGCAATCTACGGCGCAAGGGCAGCTTATATCGGCGGCTGTGCGGGAACGGCATGCACGATAACCGACGAGATGTTCGGAGTTCCCGCTCTCGGAACTATGGCTCACAGCTGGGTTCAGCTTTTTGACAGCGAGCTTGACGCATTCAAGGCATACGCAAGGGAATATCCCGACAGCTGCACTCTGCTCGTTGACACCTATAATGTTCTCAAATCGGGCATTCCCAACGCAATCAAGACCTTTGACGAGGTTCTCGCTCCGATGGGCAAACGCCCCAAGGGCATACGCATTGACAGCGGTGATATCACCTATCTTTCACGCAAGGCGAGAAAGATTCTTGACGAAGCAGGCTATCCCGACTGCGCCATCGTCGCTTCAAACTCTCTTGACGAATATATAATCAGAGACATGCTGCTTCAGGGCGCAAAGGTTGACTCCTTCGGCGTCGGCGAAAAGCTCATCACATCTTCGTCAAGCCCCGTTCTCGGCGGAGTTTATAAGCTCTGCGCAGTTGAAAAGGACGGAGAAATTATTCCGAAAATCAAGCTGAGCGAGAATGTTCAGAAGATAACGACCCCCGGCAACAAGAGGGCTTACAGACTTTTTGACAAGGAAAGCGGCAAGGCGATTGCCGATGTTATCGCACTTGCGAGCGAAACGATTGACGAGACCAAGCCCTATGAGCTTTTTGACCCCGACTACACATGGAAACGCAAAACGGTTGAAAATTTTGCCGTCAGAGAGCTTCTTGAGCCGCTGTTCAGCAAAGGAAAATGCGTATTTGAGAAAAAGAGCATTGACGAAATCAAAAAATACTGTGCGGAACAGGTTGACACGCTCTGGGACGAGGTTACGAGATTTGAAAATCCGCATAATTATTATGTTGACCTCTCTCAGCCGCTTTGGGATCTCAAGCATGAAATGCTCAGCAAAAACGGAAAATAAAAAAACACGGCGGTGCATTCAGTCAATGAGTGCATCGCCGTATTCTTGCAATAAAATTCAAAATGAAAGACTGATTCAGGCAACTCTGTGAGAGCTTTTTCCGCCTGCAACGACGGTCAGAACGGGCTCCTCGTCATAAACATCTTCGGGAGCTCTCGACTGAACTCTGCTCAAAGCGGCAGCCGCTTCTCTCTGCTTGCGCAGGCGGCGGTTGCGAAGGTGGATTCTGATTGCCCTTGCAAGCTTAACCTCAAAGGCAACAACTTTCTTTTCATTTATAAAACCGATTATAAGAAGTATCGCTGCGGAAAACTCCAAAACCGTTCTGATTATCTCTGCAAATGACATATCTTATCCTCCTTTGTCGGAACAAGCAAAAACATTTGTTCTGTGGTTATTATTATAGCAGGTGAACATTCGTTTGTCAATACAAATGTTCGATTTTCTTGAAATTTTTTAATTTTCTTTTGCATTGTAATTATACCACAAGATATATGTATTGTCAAATCATCCGACCACAATAAGTGCTATTTTTTGTGATTAATCGGCTTTGCAAAAAATTTTTTGCCCCTCCTCCGAATGGAAAAAATTTATTTTTCTCTGCTTGGCCCATTGATAAATTTATGCTTCAGCTTATGTTTTTTCGCCGTGAATTATTCCCGTTTTCGGAAAATCTCCATTGACAAAATATGCGCTTCTTAATATAATACCAAATATATTATAACTGTTTGAAGGTGTTCAGATGTTCAGAATATGGGGATTCATCAGGCAGAGCGCAGTCAGAATTCATCTTGCTTTTGCGAAAGCGGTTTTTGCCCTGACGGGCGGCAGAATGCCGAAATCTTTGTTCTGCAGCAGGGCAAAGCCCGAAAAAATCGGCACGGATGTTAAAATTATTTCTCAGAACGATTATTCAACGACTATCGCCAAGGTTGACGAAAACGGAAAAATCAAGGGCGGGGACTTTGTCATTCTCTCAACCACCGACCTGCACCTTGACGAGAATCACGATTTCAACACCAAAACTGTCAGCTTTCTGATTCGTCATATCAAGGATACAAAGCCCGACCTCGTTGTTCTCACGGGCGATGTCATTCTGACAAAATTTCAGCAGATTGACGCTATCCAATTTGCTCAGATGATGGAAAAACTCGGCGTTTATTGGACTGCCGTTTTCGGCAACCACGAAACCCGTGAATCAAAGGGCTTTTATAAATATTTGCTTCTGAAAAGCTTCGCCGATTATAAGCATTGCCTTTGCAAATTCGGCGATGAGAGCCTTTTCGGCTACGGAAACTACACCGTTAACATTCTCGGAGAGGGCGGTAAGCTGCGTGAAAGCCTGTTTTTCTTCGATTCGGGCAGAAATATTATCGACTCTCTCAGAGCGGAATATTCCATTCCCGAAAATGTTAAGGGCTACGACTTCCTGAAGAAAGAGCAAATCGATTTTTATAAGAATGAAATCGACCGTCTGAAAGAGAAGCACGGCGAGGTTCATTCGATGATGTATATGCACATTCCTCTCAACGCCTATGAGCACGCCTTCAAGCTTGACGAAAACGGAAATTATGTTCCGAGCGGCGAATGCGAAATCCTGTTCGGCGAACAGCACGAAAGCGTCGGCTGTTCACCGTTTGACAGCGGAATGTTTGACGCAATTCTCGAAAAGGGAAGCACGGAAGCCGTTTTCAGCGGTCACGACCACATGAACGACTGGTGCGCCGTTTACAAGGGAGTTCACCTCGTCTACAGCCTGCCCGACGGCTACAACGAATACCATTTCGGCACAAAGACCGACCGCCCCGAAAGCGAATGGGTTCAAGGCGCAACAATAACAACGCTCCATGCCGACGGCTCGTTCGACATAAAGCCGAGATACAACAGTATATATCTGAAATGAAAAAAGCCTGCCGCTCATTGAACGGCAGG
>JAEDKI010000002.1 GCA_016295895.1 Clostridiaceae bacterium
AAGGAAGGATAAAAATGGATAATGATAAACTTGTTTTAGGCGGTCATGAATTTAATTCCCGTTTCATTCTCGGCTCGGGAAAATATTCAATGAACCTTATTGAAGCGGCAGTCAGAGACGCAGGAGCGGAAATAATCACTCTTGCCGTTCGCCGTGCAAACACAAAGGAACAGGAGAATATTCTTGATTTTATTCCCGAGGGAATAACTCTGCTCCCCAACACAAGCGG
This sequence comes from Clostridiaceae bacterium, assembly GCA_016295895.1. Lineage (GTDB taxonomy): Bacteria > Bacillota > Clostridia > Oscillospirales > Acutalibacteraceae > CAG-177. The sequence goes on from JAEDKI010000002.1 coordinate 230, forward strand.
CGCAAGAAACGCCGATGAAGCGGTTCGCATTGCAAGAATCGCAAGAGAACTCGGCTGTGGAGATTTTGTTAAAATCGAAATAATGCGTGATTCAAAATATCTGCTCCCAGATAATCAGGAGACGGTTAAGGCAACCGAGATTCTTGCGAAAGAAGGATTTGTCGTTCTGCCTTATATGTATCCCGATCTGAACGCCGCCCGTGACCTTGCCGATGCAGGTGCGGCGGCAGTTATGCCGCTTGCATCTCCGATCGGCTCAAACAAAGGTCTTGCAACAAAGGATTTTATTCAGATTCTCATTGATGAAATCGATCTTCCCGTTATCGTTGATGCGGGAATTGGCAGACCCTCTCAGGCTTGCGAAGCCATGGAAATGGGTGCGGCGGCGATAATGGCGAATACTGCGCTTGCCACCGCAGGCAATCTTCCGCTTATGGCTTCTGCGTTCCGTCAGGCAATCGAAGCGGGCAGAAAGGCTTATCTTGCGGGTATCGGCAGAGTGCTGACCAGAGGAGCTTCCGCCTCCGACCCTCTGACAGGCTTTCTTCGCAATTGAGGTGAAAGCATATGGAAAATCAATTTTTTGTTGATTCTGAATATCTGTCGCCCGAAGCGCTTGAAAAAAAGCATAGGCTTGAAACAGACCCGTCTTTCAGAAAAAATCATATGGAATATCTGCCCGACATGGAGATAATTGATTCCGATGTTTGTTCAAATGTTATGGAGCAGATGAATTCCTTTGATTATTCAAAATACACAGCCAAAGATGTTAAAGCGGCTTTGGAGCACGAAAGATGCTCAATTGAAGATTTCAAAGCCTTGCTATCTCCCGCCGCAGAGCCTTTTATTGAGCAGATGGCTCAGAGGGCAAGAACGGAAACGGGAAAGCACTTCGGAAACACCGTTTATCTTTTTACGCCTCTTTATATAGCGAATTACTGCGAAAACTACTGCGTATACTGCGGATTTAATTGCTATAATCACATTAAACGCATGAAGCTGAGCATGGAGCAGATTGAGCATGAAATGAAGGTCATTGCAGACAGCGGAATGGAAGAAATACTTATTTTAACCGGAGAGAGCCGAGGTCAGAGCGATGTTAAATATATCGGCGAGGCTTGCAAGCTTGCAAGAAAGTATTTCCGCATGGTCGGCCTTGAAATTTACCCCGTCAATACGGATGAATATCGATATCTTCATGAATGCGGTGCGGATTATGTTACTGTTTTTCAGGAAACCTATGACGCCGAAAAATATGAGACTCTGCATCTGTTCGGTCACAAACGAGTCTGGCCTTACCGCTTTGACGCTCAGGAGAGGGCGCTCAGGGGCGGCATGAGGGGAGTGGCGTTTTCCGCTCTGCTCGGCCTTTCGGATTTCAGAAAGGACGCCCTCGCAAGTGCGCTTCATGTCTATTATTTACAGCGAAAATATCCTTACGCTGAGATGTCGCTGTCATGCCCGAGGCTCCGCCCGATTATCAATAATGATAAGATTAATCCGCTTGATGTCCATGAAAAACAGCTTTGCCAGATTCTCTGCGCTTACCGTATCTTTTTGCCCTTTGTCGGCATAACGGTATCCTCACGCGAGAGCGCCGAATTCCGAAACGGCATTGTTAAAATTGCCGCAACCAAGGTTTCGGCAGGCGTTTCAACAGGCATAGGCGACCATGAAAGCAAATACAGCGTAAAGGAGTCGGACGGTGTTCAGGGCGACGAGCAGTTCGAGATTGACGACAGCCGAAGCCTTGACAGGATGTATCGGGACATTGCCGATGAAGGCTTACAGCCCGTTCTGAACGACTATCTGTATGTTTGATATTTTAATCGTAACCAATCGGAAATTGTGCAGAGAGAATTTTTCGGAGCGGATTGAAAAAATCGCCGCCGCTCATCCTGCAGGCATAATTCTGAGGGAAAAAGACTTGACCGAGGATGAATATGAACGCCTTGCGGTCAAAACACTTGAAATATGCCGAAAGCACGGAGCTCCCTGCATTCTCCACGGCTTTCAAAGCGTTGCGGCAAAGCTTGATTGCAGTTCTCTGCATCTTCCGCTGAATACTCTGCGCAGTCTTTCCGATGAGGAAAAATCACGTTTTTCAACGCTCGGTGCTTCCTGCCATTCCGTTGAGGACGCAATTGAAGCGGAAAAGCTCGGATGCACCTATATAACGGCGGGGCATATTTATGACACGGATTGCAAAAAGGGTCTGCCAGGCAGGGGAACGGAATTTCTAAAAAGCGTATGCGACAGCGTTTCAATTCCCGTTTATGCAATCGGCGGTATCTGCCCCGACAATATCGCCGAAATCCGTAGTGCGGGAGCCTCGGGAGCGTGCGTAATGAGCGGAGCGATGGTATGCGACGATGTGCAAAAATATCTTAATGAGTTGGGAGAATCAAAATGAAATTCAGTAAGGATATGTTGCTTTTATATGCTGTTACCGACCGCAGTTGGACTCAAGATCAGACATTATATGATCAGATTGAAGCCGCATTAAAGGGCGGCGTGACGATCGTTCAGCTCCGTGAAAAAAATCTTCCCGAGGATGAATTCGTTGCCGAAGCAATCAGAGTTAAAGAGCTTTGCAGTCGATACAATGTTCCGCTTATCATAAACGACAATGCAGATGTTGCGCTGAAAAGCGGTGCTGACGGAGTTCATGTCGGAATCGAGGATACTCCCGTTGCCGAGCTTCGCCAAAAAGTCGGCAAAGACTTTATTATCGGAGCAACCGCAAAGACCGTTGAACAGGCGCAGTCTGCGGAAAAGGCGGGAGCGGATTATCTCGGAGTGGGCGCAGTTTTCCCGTCGCCGACAAAGAAAAATGCAATCAGAATTACGGCAGAAAAGCTGAAAGAAATCTGTTCTTCGGTTTCCGTGCCCGCCGTTGCAATCGGTGGCATCAGCCTTGACAATGTTTCTGAAATCAAGGGTTGCGGTATGAGCGGAATTGCGGTTGTTTCGGCAATCTTTGCGTCGGATGATATTCAAAAAGCGGCGTCGGAGCTGAAAGAAAAGGCAAAAGAAGTTACGGCTTCAAATATTTAATCCTCAACAAGGAGTTTAACATGAAAACAGCATTAACTATTGCAGGCAGCGATTCAAGCGGGGGCGCCGGCATTCAGGCTGATATTAAAACAATGACGGTGAACGGCGTTTTTGCAATGAGCGCAATTACCGCTCTGACAGCGCAGAATACTACGGGAGTATTTGATATTCTTGAAGTTCCGCCGAAGTTTCTGGAGGAGCAGATTGATGCGGTCTTTACCGATATTTACCCCGATGCGGTTAAAATCGGCATGGTTTCTTCAGCTGAATTAATCGGTGTGATTGCGAAAAAACTGAAGGAATATAAAGCCGAAAAGGTTGTTGTTGACCCGGTTATGGTTGCAACCTCGGGGGCAAGGCTTCTGAAAGATGATGCGGTTGATGCGCTGTGCAATCAGCTTTTGCCTTTGGCGGAGCTTGTAACGCCGAATATTCCCGAAGCGGAGATTCTTTCGGAAATAAAAATAAACTGCAGCAAGGATATGGAGAAAGCCTCTGAAATAATCGGCGGGAAATACGGCTGTTCGGTTCTTTGCAAGGGCGGTCACAGCATCAATGACGCCAACGATTACTTATGGCATCGGGGCGGCGGAAGCTGGCTTGAGGGCAAAAGAATCAACAACCCGAACACTCACGGCACGGGCTGTACTCTTTCAAGCGCAATTGCCGCAAATCTTGCAAAGGGTCAGCCGATTGAGCTTGCCGTCAAAAACGCAAAGGCCTATCTTTCGGGCGCACTTGCGGATATGCTCGATCTCGGCAAGGGCTCGGGGCCTATGAATCATGCCTTTGATATAAAATCGGTTTAAATAAAAAATAGGAGAGTAAATATATGGAACGAAATTACACAACGCAGATGGATGCCGCTCGCCGTGGCATAGTAACGCCCGAAATAGAGACGGTTGCAAAAAAAGAGCAGATGAGCGTTGATGAATTGCTCGGACTTGTCGCCTGCGGAAAGGTTGCAATTCCTGCAAACAAGCTTCATACCTGCCTTGACCCCGAGGGCATCGGCTCAATGCTTCGCACAAAAATTAATGTCAATCTCGGCGTTTCCCGTGACTGTAAGGATTATAATCTGGAGATGGAAAAGGTTCTCTCGGCGGTTAACATGGGCGCTGAAGCAATCATGGATCTTTCAAGCCATGGCAACACTCAGCCGTTTCGCAGAAAGCTGACCTCCGAGTGCCCCGCAATGGTCGGCACGGTTCCGGTTTATGACAGCGTTATTCACTATCAGCGTGATCTCGATAAGCTCACGGCAAAGGATTTTATCGATGTTGTCAGACTTCATGCGCAGGACGGAGTTGATTTTGTAACCCTCCATTGCGGAATAACCCGCAAAACCATCGATCAGATTCGCAAGCACAAGCGCAAAATGAATATAGTATCAAGAGGAGGCTCTCTTGTTTTCGCATGGATGTGCATGACGGGCGAAGAAAATCCTTTTTATGAATATTACGATGAAATTCTTGATATTTGCCGTGAATATGATGTAACGGTTTCGCTCGGCGACGCCTGCCGACCCGGCTGCCTTGCCGATGCGACGGATGTGTGTCAGATTGAAGAATTGGTACGCTTGGGCGAGCTGACAAAAAGAGCATGGGAAAAGGATGTTCAGGTTATGGTTGAAGGCCCAGGTCATGTTCCGATGGATCAGATTGCGGCTAACATGAAGGTTCAGCAGACAATCTGCATGGGAGCTCCGTTCTATGTTCTCGGCCCTCTTGTTACCGACATTGCGCCGGGCTACGATCACATAACCTCTGCAATCGGCGGAGCGATTGCCGCAATGAACGGCGCCGCCTTCCTCTGCTATGTTACTCCTGCCGAGCATCTGGCACTTCCCAACCTTGAAGATGTCAAGCAGGGAATTATTGCAAGCAAAATTGCGGCTCATGCCGCCGACATTGCAAAGGGTGTTCGGGGCGCAAGAAATATTGATGACAGAATGGGCGACGCCCGCCGTGCACTTGATTGGGAGGCACAGTGGGAATGTGCCCTTGACCCCGAAACCGCAAAGGCAATCAGAGATGAGCGTTCGCCCGAGCATGATGATACCTGTTCCATGTGCGGAAAATTCTGTGCCGTCAGAAGCATGAATAAAGCCTTGAGCGGCGAACATATTGATATTCTTTAAAATTAAAGCATAAGCCGCAGTGCGTTTTTGCACTGCGGCTTTTTTATGATTATTACTTAACCGGCATCATATAGAAGCTGAATTCAAGCCCCTTGCTGCCGTCAACCTCAAACTGAGGAAGAACATCGGGGCCGCAGCTTGCGGTTCCCGTGCCTCGTGTGAAGCCGTCAATATTAACGGCAACCGTGTTTTCGTCGTGGAGATCTTCCTGATGCTTTGCGTTCTGAAGAAGCTTCTGAGAAAACTCTCTGACATTGAAATTGAAATAGTTATCATCAAAGCCGAATTTGAGTCCGCAACCGTTTCCGTCGGTGACTGCAAGGTAACGAACCTTGGTTCTGTTGCCTGAATCCTGCGGCCTGATGTAAGGCTCGTGCATCTCGTCAACGGTGGTGTTATAAACTCCGACTGTTGCCTGAGCATAAAGGTCTGAAAGGTTTTCGCACTCTCCCATGCCGTAATACTCAACATTTCTGAACTCTTTCGGCATTTCAAGAGTCAAACCGAATCTCGGCATATGAGCGGCAAGGCGTTTCTTTGAAATCGGATTGAACTTTGCCTCAACCTTAACTGCTCCGCCCGCATAGACGCTGTATTCAACCTTGACCTCCGCAAGAGAAAGCGGAGATTTTTTGCTTTTAAGGCGGTATTTGACCTCTATTTCTGCCTTGCCCTTTTCAAGCTCAGCTTCAAAATCAACGCACTTGCAGGCATAATCGTCATAGCCTGCGTTAATCCATTTTTCCCTGTACCAACTGTCATTGTCAAGATATGCACGGTAGATATTCGGAACAAAGCCTTTTGCGTTTGCAGGGGATGAGTTAATAAGCTCCGTGCCGTTTGAGATATAGCTCTCGATCATTCCGCTCTTTGCTGAGAATCTGATGCTTCCGCAGCCGAAATCAACTGTTGCGCCGTTTTCGTCGCTTTCAAGCTTCAGCTTGCCCTCTGCTTTCGGCTTTTCAAATTTATAATCTTCTTTAAGAGCGATTTGCTCAAATGCAAGCTCATTGTCGCCTTCATAGTAATAAATATTGATATGGCAGTCGCATTTATCTTTGGGAATGTTCAGCTCAACATCAAACGATTTTTTCTGCTCCGGTTCAATGTCAAGCACAATCTCATCCGCCGCAATAAGAATGTTGCCGTTTTTGACAAGCTCCCAGACCGCCGTTATGTATGAAGTGTTCCTGAAACGGTTGGTGTTGGTGAAGGTGATTTTGCCGTCTGCATATTCTGCTCTGACGGGGCGGTAAACATTCTTCATTTCCTTTGCGCCCGTGTGAAGCCTTCTGTCGGGATAAACAAGGCCGTCAACGCAGAAACAGCCGTCATGCTTCTTTTCGCCGTGGTCGCCGCCGTAGGTGAATTTGAGCTTGCCGTTTGAATGATAAACCGCATGATCAGACCATTCCCAGATACAGCCGCCCATGAGATTGTCATATTTATAGAAAATCTTCCAGTATTCTTCAAGTCCGCCCGGTCCAACGCCCATTGCGTGAGCGTATTCGCAGAGCATGAACGGTTTGTTGGTGTATTTCTTTCCTCTCTTATGCCTGCCGCATCTTTCAACATCCTTGTGGCTTGTATACATCTCGGATACAACATCATATGAATGCCTCTTGGTGTGAACGACATGCTCGTAGTGAATGGGAATATCGGGGCATTCATTGTGAAGATATTCGTAGCAGACATCCTGGCAGGCGTATCCGCCCGCTTCATTGCCGAGAGACCACAGGATTATTGACGGATGGCTTCTGTCACGCATATACATTCTCTTGACTCTGTCAAGATATCTCGGAGCCCATTTTATATCGCTGCTGATAAGGTGGATGTTATTATGAGGCTCGCAGGCACAGCCGTGAGTTTCAATATCCGCTTCATCAATGACATAAAGACCGTAAATGTCGCAGAGCGTGAGGAACTGAGCGTCGGGGGGATAGTGTGAAGTTCTGACGGCGTTGACATTGAGCGATTTCATGAGCTTTATGTCTTTTTCAAGATCCGCAAAGCTCATTACATAGCCAGTCTTGTATTGGCTGTCATGGTGATTAACGCCTTTGAGCTTGATTTTTTTACCGTTGACCGTGAATATATCCTTTTTGATTTTAACCGTCTTGAAGCCGATATAATTGCGAACGGTCATTACCTCTTCTTCGCCTTTATAAAGGGTGAGAAATGCCGTGTAGAGCGTCGGAATTTCGGCGTTCCATGCGGTAACATCAAGTCCGCTGAATTTGATTTCGGCGTTTGCCGAAGCGTCGGCGGTCATTGAAGCAATCAGCTTGTTTTTGCCGCTGTATATTTCTGCGCAGAGAGTATAGCCATTTGTCTCACCCTCGATTGCGGCGCTGATGTCAAGATTCCAACCCTTTGAGGTTTCTTTGGGTCTGTAATAAATATCGTTAAGGTAGGTTTTCGGCATTTCATATAGCAGAACATCTCTGAAAATTCCGTTCTCTCTGAACATATCCTGGCATTCAAGAAAAGTGCCGGATGACCATTTGTGAACAACTGCAACAAGCTCGTTTTCGCCGACCTTGACATATTTTGTAATATCAAATTCCGCCGTGTTGTGTGCGCCCTCGCTGTAGCCGACATATTCGCCGTTTATGTAAAGGTCAATGCAGGGAACAACGCCGAGGAACGAAAGAATAAAGTTCTTATCCTTGTTGTCAATTTCAAATATCTTCCTGTATATTCCTGCCGACTGCTCCTCGGGAACATGAGGGGGAACATCGTCAAAGGGATAAGGGCAGTTGAGATAAACCGGGGGTTCATAGCCCGTTCTCTGCCATGTAGAGGGAACCTTGATGCTGTCGAACGGAACGCTGTCAGTATCAAGCACATCGGGAATATCCTTGCGGCTCGGATAATATCTGAACTGCCAGTCGCCCGAAAGAACACGGACTATATCCGAGGAATTTCTTTCTTTTGAAAACTGAGTTTTTCTGAGAGTCTCTTTTGAAGAATATGGGATGGAGTATCCTCTGCCCTCACGCTTGTTGATTTCAATGACAGAAAAGTCACCGTAATTTGTTTTGTTAACAGAATACTTCATGGCGTTACTGTCTCTCCTTTAATTTCTTTATCATTATTTTAGCCGCTTTATATATATCGCCGCAGCCGAGGGTGATTATTAAATCTCCCTTTTCGGCGTTGTCAACGGCATATTGTGCAACTTCTTCAAAGGTGTTGAACCAAACGCTGCCGGGAATCTTCTCGGCAAGCTGAGAAGTGTAGATATTATAGGTGTTAACCTCTCTTGACCCCATGATTTCAGTCATAATGCAGCGGTCGGGTATCTGAAGCACCCTGACAAAATCATCAAAAAGAATTGCTGTTCTTGAATAAGTGAACGGCTGAAAAACAGCCCAAACCTTGTTATATCCCATGTTCATGGCAGTCTTGAGAGTAACCTCAAGTTCTCTCGGGTGGTGGGCGTAGTCATCGGCTATCGTTATGCCGCCGATTTCCGCAAGCTTTTCAAAGCGTCTGCCTGCACCGTGAAAATCCGCAATTCCCTTAACGCACTGTTCAAAGGTAACGCCCGAATACATTGCCGAAGCTATAACCGCAAGAGCATTATAAACATTGTGTCTGCCGGGAATGGAGAGCTGAACTCTGCCGAGATTTTCTCCGTCTTTGATAAGGTCAAATGAAGCGTATTCGTTCTCGGAGCTTATATTAACCGCTCTGTAATCGTTGCCCTCGCCCGTGCCGAAGGTGATAAGAGGTTTGTTGCATATTTCTTTTGCGGCATTGACCGCTTCAATCGTGTTGGCGTCGTCACCATTGAAAACAATAACCTTTGTCGCCATAGATGCAAATTTCGTGAATGACTTTTTGAGATTTTCAAGAGTTTTGAAATAGTCAAGATGATCCTCGTCAATGTTGAGAATGACTGCAACATCGGGCGAAAGATCAAGGAAGGTGTCAACGAATTCGCATGCTTCGCAGACCATATGCTCGCTGTGACCGACCATTCCGTTTGAGCCTGTCAGCGGAAGCTTGCCGCCGATGACCGCCGTGGGGTCAAACTTCGCTTCAATAAGCACCTGAGTGAGCATTGAACAGGCGGTTGTCTTGCCGTGAGTGCCGCTGATGCAGATGCTGTTCGGGTAAATTCTCGTGACCGCTCCGAGCAGCTTGCTTCTTTCAAAGGTCGGAATGCCCGAAGCCTTTGCGGCAACAAGCTCGGGGTTGTCTTTGAGCAGGGCGGCGGTGTAAACAATCATTTCGGCACCCTCAATATTTTCCGCTCTCTGACCCATGGCAACGGGGATTCCGAGAGAACGGATTCTTGCGAGAGTGTCTGTCTCATTGTTGTCGGAGCCGCTGAGGATATAGCCCTCTTTATGGAGAATTTCGGCAAGCGGGCACATTCCGGAGCCGCCGATGCCGATAAAATGGATTCTTTTAACGGTTTTAAGTAAATTATCAATTTCAGGCATGATAAAGGCTTCCTTTCTCAGTATCTATTTTATTATATATCATATGAAAGGAAAAATAAAGAAAAACTTTATATATTGCACAAGATTTTTTTGTTGTCACAGCTTAACGCTTAATTCATAAAATGTTATTGAAACCCGAGGGGGTGAAAGGTTGAAAAAAATCAATAATTTTCTGATAATCGGCGGCGACGGCAGGCAGTTATATATGGCAGACTATCTTGAAAGCCTCGGTTACGGAGTTGAAATATACGGCTTGCCGGAAAAAGAGCGTAAATGCGTTGAAAACATTGAAGAAGCCGTTCAAAAAAGCGATGCGCTGATACTTCCGTTGCCTGCGGTTAAAGGCGAAAAAAATATTTACTCGATTGTTCCGATGAAAGAAACCGTTGACGATATTTCATTGATGATAAAGCAGGAACAGCCGATTTTTGCCGGAATGGTGAGCAGGGGAGTTGAAGCAAAGCTGACTTTGGGCGGCGGAAAGGTTTTTGATTATTTCCGCCGTGAGGATGTGACCGTTATGAACACCGTGCCGACTGCGCAGGGAATCCTGAAAACGATGATTGACAACATTGATTATACGGTTCATTCAAGTCGATGTGCCGTTTTCGGCTACGGCAGAGTGGCAAAGGTTACTGCGGATATCCTTTCAAAAATCGGAGCGGAAGTAACGGTTTGCGCAAGAAAATACGGCGATCTGGCGGCGGCTGAAATCAAGGGGATGAACGGCTGTCTGATTTCTGATTTTTATAAAACAGCACATGAATATGATATTATTATCAACACCGTTCCGTCTGTTGTAATTGACCGAAAGATTCTTGAAAATGTTCAATCCGACTGCCTGATTATCGATGTGGCGTCCGCACCGTTCGGAACTGATTTTGCGGCGGCTTACGAGCTTGGAATCCATGCAATTCAATGCCCGTCTTTGCCCGGCAAGGTTGCGCCGAAAACGGCGGGAAGAATAATAGCTGACGGAATAATTAATATGATGAAGGAGTGTGAGTATGGATAATATTACCGCAGGATTCGCACTTTGCGGTTCGTTTTGCACCTTTGAAAAAGCAATCGCACAGATTACCGAGCTGAGAAGCAGGGGGGCGGATGTTGTTCCGATAATGTCAAATAACGCCTTTTCAACCGACACAAGGTTCGGCAAAGCGGCTGATTTTGTTGAAAAAATCGAGGCAATGTGTGAAAAGAAAGTGATTTCAACCCTGACTTCGGCTGAACCGATTGGTCCCGAAAAACTGCTTGACATTCTGATAATAGAGCCGTGCACGGGCAACACTCTTGCAAAGCTTGCAAGTGGAGTAACCGACACGCCCGTCACCCTTGCGGCAAAGGCTCATCTGCGCAACGAAAGACCGTTGCTTATTGCGGTTTCAACGAACGACGCTCTTTCAACCGCCGCTCAGAACATAGGCAGACTGCTGAATTGCAGAAATGTTTATTTCGTTCCCATGAGGCAGGATAACTGCGAAAAGAAGCCGAGGAGCATTGTTGCGGATTTTTCGAGAACCTGCGAAGCCGCCGAAGCCGCTTTGAACGGCAAACAACTTCAGCCGATATTGATTTAACGGATTACAGATAAAAAAACAGAGACGGGCACATTCAATGCACCTGTCTCTGAATTTTTTTATTTCTTGTTTTTCTTTGCTTTTTTCGGGCTTGATGCCGCCTTGGGAGTTTTCTTTTCGAGGAAAACAAGAAGCAGACACCAAAGAGCGGCAAGCAGAACGAACAGGAGACAAACGAGAATTGCGTTCTGAAGCGCAAAGCTGAGAATTCCGCCGAGAGCGGGTATGTAAGACTGAATAAGACCGTAGCAGTCCGAAGCCATTATGGTTACGGGATAAGCCGACTGATTGGCAATGTCCGTTGTTGAAAGCTCCGAATCGCTGTCTGAAATGATGTTGGCATAATTGATAACATTGATACTGCATCCCGATTCGGAGGCGGGAACGGCGATAAGATCCTGAGCGGCATATTCGCTTGCGGAGAGTTTCTTTGAAATGATGAGGTCGCCCTTTGAAACGCCGAGGGCTTCAACATCACAGCTCATTGTGTTAAAACAAATTCCGCCGATGTCAGAGCCGTTGTTGTCAAGGAATATGGCAACAAAACAGCCGAGCATGAAAACGACGACGGTTGCGGCGAGCATAACAATTGAAATAATCTTTCCTGCCAGAACTCCGCCGCTTTTCTTTGCCTTTTCGGGCATGTCAATATGAGCTTCGCCGTAATTGCCTTTTGAGAAATCAAGATCTTCTTCCTGCTCATTATCGTCAGCTCCGACGGGAACATATGACGGAGAGCTCTGACCGATGGGAACAAGCGGACGAGCCTTTTTCTGAACGGGCTGTTCGGCTTTCGGCTCAAATGCGGGTTCTGCCGAAGTCGGACGGGCAGGGGGATTAAAATATCTCGGGGCTGAACCGACCGTTGCTTCGCTTCGCTGAACGGAGTCGGCTTTATTTATCTCGGGAATAAGACTTTTTGCTTCCGCACCGCTTTCAGCAGGCTTTGAAGCTCTTGTTTTGGAAACAAACTCGAGGTCGAGCTCGTCAATGCTTTTTAATCGGAATTGTTCCATAACTGAAATTCTGCCTTTCTGTTTTGTGAGCGGTGTTATTATTTTGAAATTTTGGTGCGAAGAATAACATTTTCTCTTGTGATTTCTTCGCTGAGCTTAACTATTTTGTCAATGCTCGAAAGAACTGCTGCGTCTGTTGCGGGAGCGGCAGCGGCTGCACCGCCTGCCTTGAGAGCCTTGTTCTCGTCGGAAAGGGAGCGGCATATCTTCTTGAGCTTCTCGTTGTTTGACTCGGTTGCCTTTGCATATTCAAAAACCTTTTTATATTCAGCTTTAAGAACTGCTATGTATTGCTCAACCTGCTCGCAGTTGTAGCCGTTCTGAACTTTCTGAAATAAATCTTTATTTTCCATAAAATTTGTCCTCCGTAAAACAAAAAAACTTTTCTCTTTGAATATACCACATATTGAACAAAAAAACAACAAAAAAATAAAAAAAATATACCAAATGTTATTGAATTATGCCGACAATGGATGAAAATAAATTTTTTTGTGAAATTTCGGATTTCACTTGACAAAGTGTCCTTATGCGGATATACTATAGGTGTGATATCTGTGATATCACACTTGCAAGGTGAAAGGAGGACGGCAGTTTGATAATTGTAGATAAAAAGAGCCGTGTGCCGGTATATGAGCAGATTAAAAATCAAATCATAACCTTCATAAGGCTCGGAGTTTATCCCGTTCATTCAAAGCTTCCGTCAATCCGTTCAATTTCCGCCGAAACTTCAACCAATGTCAACACGGTTAAAAAAGCTTTTTCGGAGCTTGAACTCAGCGGGGTAATCTACACCGTTCCCGGCACGGGCAGCTTCGTGAGCGAAAATGCGCTTTCGGGCAGCAACCTTGCCGCAAAGGCCATGCGGCAGCTTGTTGATGACATCGAAACCGCAAAATCAATCGGAGTTACTGCGGAGGAAATTATCGAAACGGTTAAATCTATTTATAAGGAGGAAGAGCTGTGATTGAAGTTTGCAATGTCACAAAAAATTTCGGAAAATTTACCGCAATCGAGGGTCTGTCATTCTCGGTTGAAAAAGGCTCGATTTACGGCCTTGTCGGATATAACGGAGCGGGAAAAACAACTCTGCTCAAAACAATTTGCGGAGTGTTCCGTGCCGACGGCGGCAAGGTGATTATCGACGGAGAGGAATCCTTTGACAGCGCAAGAGTAAAGAGCAGATTATTCTTTGCGCCCGATGATTTATATTTTGAGCCGTACTCAACAATTGAAAAAATGGGAAAATTCTACAGCGGATATTATCCCAATTTCAGCTTTGATACGCTTGACAAGCTCTGCAAGGTTTTCGGGCTTGACAAAACCAAAAAAATCAATTCTTTTTCAAAGGGAATGCAAAGGCAAGCGGAACTGATTCTTGCCATTTCCTCAAAGCCCGATTATCTGCTTTTTGACGAAAGCTTTGACGGCCTTGACCCTCAGAAACGCAGTCTTGTCAACAACATGATAATTGAGTATGTTGCCGAAACCGATTGCAGCGTTATTATTTCATCGCATAATCTTCACGAACTGACAGATATCTGCGACCACATCGGTCTTATAAACGGCAAAAAAATCGTTCTTGACTGCTCGGTTGACGATATCAGCGCAAGCAGATGCAAATTCAGGCTCGTTTTTTCTCACGATGTTGACGAAAGCGACTTTGAAGGCATTCCTTACAAGAAGCTTTCCAAAGACGGCAAAATCATTACCGTTTCAATGGCAGGCGATTCTGATGAAAACGAGGAGCTTCTCAAAAAGCTGAACCCGATTCTGATTGAAAAGTTCCCGCAGACCCTTGAAGAAATATTCCTTGACGAAATGGAGGGCACAGATTATGACTTCAAAGAAATCTTCGGTTAATCCGTTCAGATTCACATTTTTAAGGAACTGCTCTAAAAATTGGCTTATTCCTTTGGCGGTTTTGCTTATTTCAGCCTATGAATTTCTGTTTTGTGGCGGAATTGATGCGGCTGCTTCATATTTTAATACTAAATATAACCCGATGGATTTGAAGAATTTTTTGGAAAACAGAAAATTCATCTTTGCTTCGGATTCCGGCGATATCGGCATAATGCTTGATTTTGTTGTTGTTGTGCTCTGTGCGGCTTATGCCGTTTCCGTTTTCAAATACCTGATGACAAAAAAATCCGTCAATGTTTATTTCAGCATGGGCATAACGAGAGGCTCGCTGTTTGCGGCAAAATATCTTTCGGGCGCATTTATGCTCACTTCTGCCGTGGTTATTCCGACAGCCATTGACCTCATAATCAACATTGCTGTTTTCGGAAGCAGCAAAGAACTTTGGATTTCCGCCGCTTATCTGACTGTTTCGTTCCTTCTGATGATTCTCTATTCCTATTCGATAACGGCGATGGTTTGCTGCTGCGTCGGCACGGCGATTGAAGCGGGAATTTTCGGAGTAATTCTTACATTTCTGCCGAGCATAGCGGAATCATTTCTGACATTTCTTTTCAAAACCCTGATTTACGGCTCGCCTTATTCGGACAGATATTACTACGGAGCATTTATCAACAGCGATGCCCGTTATGAAACGAAGAGCCTGTTCGAGGGCGTAAAAAACAATCTTATGTTTTTCAGCTCGGACAAGCTTTCGGATTATTCCGTGCTTTCAAGAATGAGTTCGGATGAAAAATATTTATTTGAAAACCCCTCGGTTTTGCCGATTGCGGTTGTGCTTGCAATAACCGTTTGCTTCGGTATTCTTGCGTTCGTTTTCCATAAACGCCGCAAGAACGAGATTGCCGGCTTTATCGGCGCATGTCCGATTCTGACGGGAATTTGCTCGTTCACGGTTTCAATGATGATAATTGATTTCGTTGGCAGCAACATGATTTCGGTTCAGAATCACAAGCTTGTTTCGTTCTTGCTCGGTGCGGTAATCATTTTGGCAGTTTTTGCGGTTGCAGAATTTATTTCTGTCAGAAGCTTCAAGCTTTTCATAAAGAATCTTTGGAAATATCCGATTCAGCTTGCAATTTTCTCGGTGGCGGTATTTATTTTTGCAAGCGGACTTTTCGGATATTCCTCAAAAATCCCTCAGGTGTCCGAGATAAAGAGCGTTGCGGTTACAACCGGAACGGGCGACAGATTCACATACGGCGACAAAAGCCTGAATTCGGTTTATTATGAATTTTTCACTATCGATGAAGATTCTACAGCAGATATAGCTTTGAAAACAATGAGCTATGAAACGCCGATGCTTTTAACCGATGAGAATATTGAACTTGTGACCGATATTCATAAAATGTATATCGATATTGAGCATATTGAAACCGATTCCAAAGCGAAGAGACTTGCATTCGGCAAAAGAACCGTTGAATGCCCGGTCAGAATCGTTTATTATCTGAAAGACGGCTCAAGATTTGAGAGAATGTATAACTACGCTACCGATGAAATCCTTGCAAAGCTTTCGGAGCTTACTTTAACGGAGGATTATAAGGAGAGCACCGTTGAATCAATAAGAGCGATTGCAAGCCGTGAAGATGCGATTGTTTCGCTTGCATCTCCGAATTTAACGGCAGTTAACAGCATTCCCGAGCTTTGCGACCCGTATAAAAAACTTGAACTGTTTGAAGCTGTTATTAAAGACATTAATGAAGACAGACTTCCCTTGAATTTCAACACGGCATCTCCCGTTCTGGGATATGTTTGCCTTGTTCCCGTTGATTCGTTTAACGGCACTTACAGCGAAGAATTAAATAATCTCAATAATCAGCTCAAAATAGTGGCTCAGAACGATTTGATAATCACCGTTCCCGTCTATGAAAGCATGACCGAAACGGTTAAGTTCATCAGCGATAACGGCTGTGCAGGTTATTTTAAGAATGCCAAAGAACCCGTTAAGGTTGAGGTCTGGGATTTCGGCGAAGAAAGACCTTCGGTTTATTCCGCAGATTTGAAAACTACAATGCTCAACGGCTTCTGGTATGACGGCAAAACCAATTTGAACGATTATTCGCTGACGGGCAAGTCAAAACCCTTAGGCAAGACAGCCGTTGAAATAACCGATAAAGCTCAGGCAAAGAAATATGCCGAAAGCATCAGAATAGTAACTCTTGACTGCTTCAGCGGCAAATATGTCAAGCTTACCTATGATGACGGCTCATGCACTTATGGCTATGCGCCCGATTCGGTAGTTAACGGATAAAATTTGTATTTGTGCGGCTCGGAGATTGTCTTCGAGCCGCATTTTTAGACATTTGAATAGAATTGTATATGCTTTTGAACGCTTTTTTTGAGCTGTTTTTGATTTAAATGTTGATTTTAGCGTCAATAACTGATATAATGTAACCAAAATTGACTGATTTCAAAGGAAGTGAATGAAATGCCGTTTTCAGATTTGGGTATTTTGCTCGGTGACGTATCCCTTGCAGAAATAGAGCATTATACCAAAGACCCCATGAAGGCTCAGAGAAATACACTTAAAAAAATTCTCAGCAGAAACAAAAACTGCGAGCTTGGCAAGAAATATAATTTTAAGGATATACATTCAATTGAAGAATTTCAGGAAAAGGTTCCCATAACCACATATGCGGATTATGAGCCTTATGTTGACCGTATGATTCAGAACAAAGAGAAGAATCTCATGTTCTCCGGCCCCAACATCAGATACTGTTCTTCCTCGGGCAGTGTCGGCAAGCCCAAGATTCTTCCCAAATCAATTAAGGACCTTTGGAATATGCAGTGCATCGGTTTTTCATGCTCCGTAGCAACCGCCGCACATTATCTTAAAAAGGTTAAGGGCATCAAAATGCCCGCTCAGATGGGTCCTCTCGTTCTTGTCCTTTCGGGTCACAGGCTTGAGGACGGCAAGCAGTGCAACGGCGCAGGTCAGATTCCTCTGACTTATCTTAAAGCACTTATGCCGTTTTTCTGCACTTCACCCTCGTCTCTGCTTTTCCCCGAGCATGAGGAACTGCTTGACACCTCTTATCTTCAGCTCCGTTTTGCTCTTGAAAACAGAAATGTCAGCTATCTCGGCTCGATAGTCGTTACTCTGCTGACAACGATGTTTGATTATCTTGAAGAAAATTGGGAAATGCTCTGCGACGATATCGAAAAGGGCATTATCAACCCCAACATAAAAATAACTCCGGAACTCTATAAGAGCTATTCCAAGAAATTCAAGCCCAATCCCCGCAGAGCCGCCGAGCTTCGCAGAGAGTTTGAAAAGGGCTTTGATACTCCCATTGCTCCGAGAATCTGGCCGAAGCTTACATGGGCTTACGGTATGATCGGCTCAAACCTCAAGGTTTATGTTGACAGACTGCGTAAATCCATAGGCCCAGACATTCCTCTTCATAACATGGGTTATGCTGCCGCAGAGGGCTTCTTTGCCATGCCGACGGAGCTTGATGTTCATGACGGCGTTCTTCTGCCGCATTGCATCTTCTTTGAGTTCCTGCCCGTTGACGATGACGCCGAGGACGCAGACGATAACGCAAAGCCGCTCCTTATCTCCGATCTTGAAGTCGGCAAAAAATATGAAGTTATCGTTTCAAACTTCTCGGGACTTTACCGCTACAGAATCGAAGATGTTGTTACCGTTACCAAAATGTATAACAACACTCCGAGAATCGAGCTGCTTTACAGACGCAATCTGAGCCTTAATGTTGCAAACGAAAAAACAACAACTCAGATGGTTGATTTTGCCGCAAAGCAGACCGCCGAGAAGATGGGCAACGAATTCATCGGTCACAGCTTCTATGCCGATTATTCAACCAAACCGCCCCGTTACTGCATGCTTGCCGAGCCCAAGAACCCCGTTTCCGAGGAGGACAGGCAGAAATACATTGACATTCTTGACGAAGAGCTCAAAGAAGTCAACGAGAAGTATTTCAAATACAGACGCTGGGGTATGCTCAACCGTCCCGAGGTTCTTTTCCTCAAAGAAAAAACCTATTGGGATTACAGAGAGTATTTAAGAAATAAAGGCGTTGTTTTGAATCAGGTTAAACCCGTTACGGTTCTCAACACAGAGGAAAGATGCGAATTTTTCTTCTCACATGTTGCAACCGAAACCGAGCTTCCTTATAAGGTCAAGACTGCTAAATAAGAAAAGAAATCAGAGGCAGTCGCTTTTTGCGGCTGCCTTTTGCACACATGAGGGAAAAACATGAAAAAGATTATATCGGTTTTGCTCTGTTTATCGATTCTTGCGGGATTAATTGCCGTTGCCGCTCCGATATCGTTTGCTGCGGCTGACGGCGCCGATATTCCCGTTGTTCATGTTGTCGGAACAGGCTCAAAAATAATCAGAATCGACGAAAACGGAGAAGAAGAAACACTTTATCCCATTCAGATTCCGGAAAACTATATTAATGAAAAAGCAGAGGTTATACTTCCCGTTTTTGCAAAAGCGTTTTTTACACAGGAATGGGGAGAATTCTGCGATGTCCTTTATGAATGCGTATCACCGATTTTCAGCAAGATGGGTCTTGACAAAAACGGCGAAGCCTCAGACGGCAGCCGTTGCTATTGGTCATGGTCAAGAGATGAGCTGAAGGATAAAAGCAAAAACGGCAAATATAAAGTCAACGCCTATGAATTCTATTATGATTGGCGGCTCGACCCGCTTGTAACTGCCGACACGCTTCATCAATATATAGAGGATGTGATGTATGTTACGGGCGCCGAGCAGGTTGCGCTTTACGGCAGATGCCTCGGCTCAAACATCGTTGCGGCATATATGCAGAAGTATGACGGCGAGCATGTCAAAGAGGTTATCCACTATGCGAGCGCAGTCTACGGCGCAACGCAGTGCAGCAAAGCTTTCACGGGCGAACTGAGGCTTGATCCCGACGGAATCGACAGATATATGTATGACACAAATCTGAGTGTTGACGGCTGTGTTATGGATCTGCTGAGGTCTTTGGTGACGCTGATGAATAAGACCTACGGGCTTGATATTGCCTGCTGGGCGGTCAATAATGTGATGAAAGATATCTATCTTGACATTATTCCGAGAGTTATGATTGAAAGCTATGCGAGCTTTCCTGCTTATTGGAGCATGGTCAGCATCGGCGATTTTGAAAAAGCCAAGGAGACTGTTTTCTACGGCTCGGATATCGCCGAATATGCAGGTCTGATTGAAAAGATTGATTATTATCGCAACAATGTTCAGCTTAAATTTGCCGAAAACACGCTTTCTCAGGCTGAGAGGGGAATTGAGTTTTCCAACATTGTCAAATACGGCTTCCAGACCGTTCCCGTAACCGAAAATGCCGATGTTCTTTCGGATTCGCTTGTTACGGTCAATGAATCTTCGTTCGGCGCAACAGCATCCGATCTGGGCGAAAAGCTGAGCGATGATTATATTGCAATTGCCCGTGAAAACGGAAAAGAAAAATACATTTCTCCCGACGGTCAGATAGATGCGTCAACCTGCTTTTCACCCGACACGACATGGTTTATCAAAAATCTGACCCATGTCAGATTTCCGTCCTGCGTCAACGGACTTGTCAGCGAAATCATAAATAATGACTGCTTTTCCGTTAACTCAAGCTCCGAATATCCGCAGTATCTTGTCTACGATTCAGAATCAAAAACAATCTCTCCGATGACCGAGGAGAATATGAACACGACGGCAAGATATGATGTTACATATTTTGATGCCCTGAGAAAATTTTTTGAATCGCTGATTGAAATAATAAGACAGCAATTTGTCAAAAAATAAAAATATTTTATAACCCGAACGGCTGTACCGAATCCCGAAAAACGGATTTGATACAGCTGTTTTTTTATAAAAAATTCCATTTTTTCAGCAAAAAAATATTTCTATTGACAAATTCATCCTTATCGTTTATTATATAAGTGCACTTTATCGCATAAAAGCTTTAAAGCAGTATCGGTTAAAAGGAATGAATTGCATGGAAAAAACAGCAATCTGGGTAACGATAGGCGTTTACATTGCGTTGATTATCGTTATCGGCGTCACTCAGGGCAAAAAAGTTAAAAGCATTGCCGATTTAACCGTCGGCGGCAGAAATGCGGGAGCATGGCTCTCCGCTTTGTCTTACGGAACCGCATATTTCTCGGCGGTTATGTTTGTCGGCTACGCAGGCGGCACCGGCAAGGCTTACGGCCTTTGGGGCATTCTTGCAGGTATCGGCAACGCCGTTTTCGGCTCATGGCTTGCATGGAAGGTGCTTGCCCGCAGAACAAGAGATGTTTCTTCCCGATTGAAAATCAAAACAATGCCTCAGTTTCTTGACAAGCGTTATTCAAGCGAGAGCATGAGACTTTTTGCGTGCGTTATTATATTTATTTTCCTTATTCCTTATTCGGCTTCCGTTTACAAAGGACTTGCTTCGGTTGCCGATGTTCTTCTCGGAATCGATGTTAATATCTGCATGGTTCTTATCGCCGTGCTTGCCGCTTTTCTGCTCCTTTTCGGCGGATATCTCGTTCAGGCGAGAGCGGATTTCCTTCAGGGCATCGTTATGATGTTCAGCATCGCTCTGCTCATAATCTGCGTTGTTCGCTGTGATCAGGTCGGCGGTATTCAGGGTGTTGCTGAATATGCCAAAACCGATCTCGGCCTGCCCGAGCTTAACGGCTCTCAGTGGATTTCTCTTTGGGCAACCGTTCTGATGACAAGCTTCGGCACATGGGGACTTCCTCAGATGGTTCAGAAATACTTCGGCATCAAGGACGACAAGCAGGCTAAAAAGGGTGTTCTGATTTCAACCTTCTTTGCTTTCCTCGTTGCAGGCGGCGGATATTTTATCGGTTCGCTTTGCTACAAGTTCTTCACACCCGAAACGCTTCCCGCTCAGGACTACATCGTCCCCGAAATGCTCAAAGCGGTAAAACTGCCTTCGGTTCTCCTCGGCATCGTTCTTGTTCTTCTGATTGCCGCTTCGGTTTCGACTCTCTGCTCGATAACTCTGACCGCAAGCTCAACATTTACCATCGATTTTATCGGTCATTTCAAAAAAGATATGCCCGTTAAAAAAACAACATTTACAATTAAGCTTTTATGTGTTATATTTATAATAGGTTCTTATGTTATTGCAAACACCGACACTCCGATTCTTGACATGATGAGCTATTCATGGGGAATCATTTCGGGCTCGTTCCTTGCGCCCTATGTTATTGCGCTTTATTGGAAGAAGATGAACGCAAAAGGCGCATGGGCAGGAATTCTCGGCGGTTTTGTTGTTGCAGTTATCCCTGCCGCAGCCAAAATCGCAACGAGCTTTACCGAAAATGCTACTGTCGTTATGCTTGCAAACAAAGGCCCCGTCTTTGCCGTTGCCGCAATGATTCTTTCGGTTGCTCTTTGCTTCGTTGTCAGCCTGGTCACAAAGTCAGCCAACGAGAAAGAAACCGAATTCTTCTATACCGGCGAATGCAAGGCAGAATAAGGCGGAAGAAACAGCAGATGTGTGTGGAGTGATCTGCGAGATTAAAAAAGAAAGGGAATGACAGGATGCCTATCACAGAGTTTCTTGAAAGAAACGCAGTTCTTTATAAAGACGATGTGAGCCTTGTTGAAATCAACCCCGAGTTTCAGGAAAAAAGCCGTGTAACCTGGCGTGAGTATTCGCTCATCGAGCAGGGTGCCAATGACAACGGCAGATGTGAAATAACCTGGGAAGAATTTGACAAGAGAGCAAACCGATTCGCAAATCTTCTTCTTTCAAGAGGAATCAAAAAGGGCGACAGAGTTGCTATTCTTCTTATGAACTGCATCGAGTTCCTGCCGATTTATTTCGGCATATTGAAAACGGGTGCGCTTGCCGTGCCGCTGAATTACCGCTATACAGCCGATGAAATCAAATATTGCCTGAAGCTTTCCGAAAGCGACGCAATAATTTTCGGCCCCGAGTTTGTGGGAAGAATTGAGCAGATAAGTGACCGCATCCCCGATGTAAAACTCAGATTTTATCTCGGCGAGGATTGCCCGACCTTTGCCGAAAGCTATAATAAGCTTGTTACATATTGCACTTCAAGAAATCCCGGCATTGAGCTGACGGATGACGATGATGCGGCAGTATATTTCTCGTCGGGAACAACGGGCTTCCCGAAAGCCATTCTTCATGCCCACAGGGCACTTGTCCATTCCTGCATGGTTGAGCAGAATCACCATTCGCAGACAAAGGACGATGTTTTCCTCTGCATTCCTCCGCTCTATCACACGGGCGCAAAAATGCATTGGTTCGGCAGTCTTATAACCGGTTCAAAGGCTGTGCTTCTCAAAGGCGCAAAGCCCGAGTGGATTATCAAGGCTGTTTCAGACGAAAAGTGCACCATCGTCTGGCTTCTCGTTCCTTGGGCGCAGGATATCCTTGACGCAATCGAAAGAGGAGATATCGACCTTAATAAATATGAGCTGAGTCAGTGGCGACTTATGCATATCGGTGCTCAGCCCGTTCCGCCCAGCCTTATCAAGAGATGGCTCAAATATTTTCCGAATCATCAGTATGACACCAACTACGGTCTGAGCGAATCCATCGGCCCCGGCTGTGTTCACCTCGGAGTTGAGAATATCGACAAGGTCGGCGCAATCGGAAAGGCGGGTTTTGGCTGGGAAACAAAGATTGTTGACGAAAAAGGCGAAATCGTTCCCCGTGGCGAGGTCGGTGAGCTTGCCGTCAAGGGCCCGGGCGTAATGCTCTGCTATTTTAACGATGAAAAGGCAACCGAGGATGTTCTCCGTGACGGATGGCTTTTCACTGGAGATATGGCTCAGGAGGATGAGGACGGCTTTATATATCTTGTTGACAGAAAAAAGGATGTTATCATTTCGGGCGGTGAAAATATTTATCCCGTTCAGATTGAGGATTTCCTGAGAAAGCACGATGCAATCAAGGATGTTGCGGTTATCGGTCTGCCCGATTCAAGGCTCGGAGAAATAACTGCGGCGATAATCGAGGTCAAAGAGGGCTGCAAGCTCAGCGAGGATGAGGTTAACGAATTCTGCCTTGATCTTCCCCGATACAAGCGCCCCCACAAGGTTATTTTTGCTGATGTTCCCCGTAATCCTACGGGCAAAATCGAGAAGCCGAAGCTTCGTAAAATATACTGCGGAGAAAGCCTTGTTGCAACGCAGGTCGAAAGGAAGATAGAGATATGAAAAAGCTGTTTTTGGGCAACGAGGCAGTTGCCAGAGGCCTGTACGAAGCAGGCTGCCGTGTAGTTTCAAGCTATCCCGGAACTCCGAGCACCGAGGTTACGGAGTTTGCTTCAAAATATGATGAAATATTCTCCGAATGGGCGCCAAACGAAAAGGTTGCCATGGAAGTTGCGTTCGGCGCAAGCGTTGCGGGTGCACGCTCGTTCTGTGCCATGAAGCATGTCGGTCTGAATGTTGCCGCCGACCCGCTTTTCACCGCTTCATATACCGGAGTTAACGCCGGCATGGTTATTCTCGTTGCCGACGATCCCGGGATGCATTCTTCACAGAACGAGCAGGATTCACGCCACTATGCGCTTGCTTCCAAAACAATGATGCTTGAACCCTCGGATTCTGCCGAATGTCTTGATTTCACAAAGAGAGCTTTTGAGCTTTCGGAAAAATTCGATACTCCCGTTATTATCAGACTCACAACGAGAGTTGCACATTCAAGAAGCGTTGCGCCGACAGCCGACAGAGTTGACGGCGGACTCAAAGAATACACAAAGAATCCTCAGAAATATGTTATGGTTCCCGCAAACGCAAAGGTTAAGCATGTAAAGGTTGAACAGCGTGTGCTTGATCAGGTTGCTTACTGCGAGAGCGAAGCCGTTGAAAACGGACTTAACAAGGTTGAATACAACAGCAAAAAAATCGGCGTTATCGCTTCGGGCATTTGCTATGAATATGCCAAAGAAGCGCTCGGGCAGAACGCTTCATATCTGAAGCTCGGCTGTGTTTATCCTCTGCCCGTAAAGCTCATTAAGGATTTTGCAGCAGAGTGCGAAACGGTTTATGTTCTTGAAGAGCTTGACGATTACATTGAAACTCATTGCCGCAAAAACGGCGTTGAGGTTATCGGCAAAGAGGCGTTCACTCTCCAGGGTGAGTATTCTCAGAGCATGATTGCTAAAGTCATTCTCGGCAAAGAGAACGAGAGCATGAAAGCGGATGTTGACATTGTTCCGAGACCGCCCGTTCTTTGCGCAGGTTGCCCTCACAGAGGACTTTTCTATGCTTTAAAACAGCTTAATGTTACCGTCAGCGGCGATATCGGCTGTTACACTCTCGGCGTAACTCCTCCGCTCGGAATGATGGATACCGTTCTCTGCATGGGCGGTTCGGTTTCGGGCCTTCACGGCAGAAACGCCGCCGACCCCTCAAACGCCAAAAAGAGCGTTGCGGTTATCGGCGATTCAACCTTTATCCATTCGGGTGTTACGGGTCTTATTAATATCGCTTATAACGCAACCGATTCGGTGGTTATCATTCTTGATAACTCCATTACTGGCATGACAGGTCATCAGCAGAACCCGACAACGGGCTTCAACATCAAGGGCGAGCCTGCATGCGCAGTAAGCCTTGAAAAGCTTGCAAACGCTGTCGGAATCAGCAATGTCTGCGTTGTTGACCCCTATAATCTCGAAGAAACCAAAAACGGAATCAAGCAGGCGCTTGAAGCCGACGGCCCCGCCGTTGTTATATCAAGAAGACCCTGCGCTCTGCTTAAAACCGTTAAACATAATCCGCCTCTTAAGGTCAATGCCGAAAAATGCAAATCCTGCAAGATGTGCATGAAGATAGGCTGCCCTGCCATAAGTATGAAAGAGGGCAAGGCTCACATTGACTTCACGCAATGCCTCGGCTGTAATGTTTGCAGTCAGCTTTGCAAGTTCGGCGCTATTGAGTGAGAGGGGAGGATACAGCATGAATAAGTCAATTATGATAGTCGGCGTCGGCGGTCAGGGAACTCTGCTTGCGAGCCGGATACTCGGCTCAGCCCTGCTCGACTGCGGCTATGATGTTAAAGTTTCGGAGGTTCACGGAATGAGCCAGAGAGGCGGCTCGGTTGTCACCTATGTCCGCTTCGGCGATGAGGTTTATTCTCCGATAATCGAAAAGGGCGAGGCTGATATAATCCTTGCCTTTGAGCAGCTTGAAGCCGCAAGATGGCTCGAATATCTGAAGCCTGACGGAAAGGTTATCGTCAACACTCAGACCATCGACCCGATGCCCGTTGTTATGGGCTCTGCTGAATATCCCGACGGCGTTATCGATGCAATCAAGGCTGCGGGCG
The DNA here is from genome assembly GCA_016295895.1 of Clostridiaceae bacterium. Lineage (GTDB taxonomy): Bacteria > Bacillota > Clostridia > Oscillospirales > Acutalibacteraceae > CAG-177. The sequence goes on from JAEDKI010000002.1 coordinate 25,694, forward strand.
CAGATGTTGAAGCGCTTGACGCTCTGCCTCTTGCCGTTGAAGCAGGCACGGCAAAGGCTGTCAATGTCGTTCTTATCGGTGCAATGGCAAAAAATATGGCTTTTGTTTCAAAAGAAAAGTGGATTAAAGCGCTTAAAGAGAGCGTTCCGCCGAAGTTCCTCGAGCTGAACCTCAAAGCGTTTGAAATGGGTTACAACATATAAAAAAGAAGGAAGTTTTACCGATGAGCAATTATTATCAGCCCGAGATTGAAACCGCTTCTCCCGAGCAAATCAGGGCTATCCAGAACGAAAAGCTTGTTAAGCAGGTTAAGCATGTTTACGAAAATGTAAAGTATTACCGTGACCTTATGGACGAAAAAGGCGTTACGCCCGACGATATCAAGTCAATTGACGATTTGCATAAGCTTCCGTTTTTGACTAAAGCTGATCTTCGTGACGCTTATCCTTACGGACTTCTCGGCACAGACCTTAAAAACTGCGTCAGAATTCAGTCAACAAGCGGCACAACGGGTCGCCGTGTTGTTGCTTTCTACACTCAGGGGGATGTTGACCTTTGGGAGGAATGCTGTGCCCGTGCAATCGTTGCCGCAGGCGGAACAAACGAGGATGTCTGCCAGGTCGCTTACGGCTACGGCCTTTTCACAGGCGGCCCTGGTCTCAACGGCGGTTCTCATAAGGTTGGCTGTCTGACTCTGCCCATGTCCTCGGGCAACACCGAGCGTCAGATTCAGTTTATGCAGGATCTCCACGCAACCATTCTTTGCTGCACTCCCTCATACGCCGCATATATCGGCGAAACTCTCAAGGAAATGGGCATTTCTCCCGATGATATCGACCTTAAAGCAGGCATTTTCGGCGCAGAGCCCTGGACGGAGGAGATGCGCCGTGATATCGAAAAATCTCTCGGAATCAAGGCATATGACATTTACGGCTTGACCGAGACAAGCGGCCCGGGCGTTTCGTTTGAATGCGAGGAGCAGACGGGAATGCACATCAACGAGGATCATTTCCTTGCCGAGATCATCGACCCCGAAACGGGCGAGGTTCTTCCCGAAGGCTCAAAGGGTGAGCTTGTTTTCACAAGCCTTGACAAAGAAGCGTTCCCGCTTCTCAGATACCGCACAAGAGATATATGCGTTCTTTCAAGAAAGAAATGCTCCTGCGGCAGAACTCTGATCAAAATGTGCAAGCCCATGGGCAGAAGCGACGATATGCTCATTATCAGAGGCGTAAATGTGTTCCCCTCACAGATTGAAACCGTTCTTCTTAAAGAGGGCTATTCCGCAAACTACCTTATCGAGGTTGACAGAGCGCATAACACCGACACTCTCGATGTTTCCGTTGAGCTCAGCCCCGAGCAGTTCTCAGATACCGTCAAGGATGTTGCCGCAAAAGAAAAAGACCTTGCGGCGGCAATCAAGACCATGCTCGGCATCAATCCCAAGGTTCACCTTGTCGCTCCCAAAACGATAACCAGAAGCGAGGGCAAGGCGGTCAGAGTTATTGACAAGAGAAAGCTTCACGATTGATAAGAAAGGAGTTTCGACATGAGCGTAAAACAGATTTCCGTTTTTATTGAAAACAAAAAGGGCAAGCTTGCTCAGGCAACAAGATTTATTGCGGATCATCAGATCAATCTTAAGGCTCTTTCAATCGCAGACACTCAGGATTTCGGAATCCTCCGCATTATCTGCGATGACCCCGAAAATGCCGAAAAAGCACTTCAGGACGGCGGATATATCACAACGGTGACCGATGTTCTTGCCGCCGCCATTTCCGACACTCCGGGAAGCCTTGCTTCAATTCTTGAAGTTCTTTCCGAAGCGGACATTGCGGTTGAATATACCTATGCGTTCAATTCATCGAATGCGGGAGCTTACATGATTTTCAGAGTTGATGACAATCAGCTTGCCGCCGCCGCACTTGCGGGCGCAGGAATCAAAACCGCAAATCAGGAAGACTTATTTTAATTGAAAGAAATATACCGTGCGGGTTCGTGAAAGCGAATCCGCATATTTTATTTATTTTTCTTTTTCGGCTTGATTTGACATCGGCTTTGTTATATAATAAATCAGATAGTGTAAATAAATCTGTGCGTTGAGAAATATGCAGCGGACGAAAGGGTGTTGAAATTGAAAAAAATCGGTTTTGACAATGCGGCTTATATCAGCCGTCAGTCGGAGCAGATAAGAAAAAGAATTAACGAGTTCGGAGGTAAGCTTTATCTCGAATTCGGCGGCAAGCTTTTTGATGATTTTCATGCTTCAAGAGTGCTTCCGGGTTTCGCACCCGACAGTAAACTGCAAATGCTCAAAAGCATTGCGGATAATGTTGAGGTCGTTATTGTTATCAATTCAAGCGATATTGAGAGCAACAAAATGCGCCGTGACCTCGGAATTACATATGATGTTGATGTTCTCAGACTCATTGACGCCTACAGAGACGCAGGGCTTTTTGTCGGAAGCGTCGTTCTGGCTCAGTTCAGGGAACAGCCTGCCGCTCAGGCTTTCAAACTGAAGCTTGAACAGCTCGGAATCAAGGTGTTTATCCATTATCCGATCGAGGGCTATCCTTATAATGTCGCTCACATTGTCAGCGAAAACGGCTTCGGCAAAAATGAATTTATCGAAACCGAAAGACCTCTTGTCGTTATAACCGCACCCGGCCCCGGAAGCGGAAAAATGGCGACCTGCCTTTCTCAGCTTTATCACGAAAATCTCAGAGGCAACAAGGCTGGTTATGCCAAGTTTGAGACCTTCCCGATTTGGAATCTTCCGTTAAAGCATCCCGTTAACCTTGCCTATGAGGCGGCAACTGCCGATCTCAACGATGTTAACATGATTGACCCTTATCATCTTGAAGCCTACGGCGAAACAACGGTAAACTATAACCGTGATGTTGAGGTTTTCCCCGTTCTTAATGCGATATTTGAAAAAATTGAGGGCGTCAGCCCCTATAAATCACCCACCGATATGGGCGTTAACATGGCGGGCTATGCAATCTGCGACGACGAGGCGGTTAAAGAAGCTTCAAAGCAGGAGATTATTCGCCGCTATTTTGCCGCACTTTGCGATTACAGAATGGGCAGAGGCAAGCATGATGCCGTTGATAAGATTATCAGCCTTATGAATCAGGCGGGTGTCAGCGTTGAGGACAGAAAGGCTATAAAAGCCGCCGTTGACAGGAGCACGGAAACAGACGGTCAGCCTGCGGTTGCAATTGAATTGCCGGACGGCAAAATAGTAACCGGCAAAACCTCCGATCTTCTCGGAGCTTCGAGCGCCGCACTTCTTAACGCCGCCAAAAGCCTTGCGGGTCTGCCCGACGACCTTCTGATGATTGCGCCGTCAATAATTGAACCGATTCAGAAACTCAAAACATCAATCCTGAAAAACCATAATCCGAGGCTTCATTCCGATGAAACCCTTATTGCCCTTTCAATGAGCGCAAACACAAACCCCGTTGCCAAAAAAGCTCTTGACGCAATCGGCGGGCTTGAGGGCTGTGAGGCTCATTCAACGGTAATTCTTTCTCAGGTTGACCAGGATGTTTACAGAAAGCTCGGCATCAATCTCACCTGCGAGCCGAGATATCAGACCAAAAAGCTTTATCATAAATAATTAAACGAAATTTTATTCATTAACAGATTTTATTTCGGAGGGAACATAATGGGCAAAAAAATAATTGTTGCAGGTCTCGGCCACGGCGGAATCGCCGCCGCTGCGCTGATTTCCAAGGCAGGCTTTGATGTTACCGTTTATGAAAAAGAGCAGGAGGGTCATCTCGGCTACGACTGGACGGATATTTTTGCTCCCGAAGCGCTCGAAGTTGCGGGTGTCGGAATGCCTCCCGAGGATAAATATGAATACAAAGAGGATATGACCTTTTTCAATCCCTCTCTCAATGTATCGCTTCAGCAACATGTGCCCAAAGAAAAGCTTGAAATCAAAATGGAGCGCAGGGATATCTATGCTCATCTCATCAATTATGCGCTTGAATGCGGCGTTAAAATCGTCTATGGCTGTGAAATAACCGAGCCGATTGTTCTCGGTAACAGAGTTGTCGGCATAAAAACAGAACAGGGTGATTTTTACGGCGATCTTGTTATTGACGCCTGCGGAATGAATTCGCCCGTTCGCAGTAATCTGCCCGAATTTTTCTCGATTGAAAAGAAACCGGCGAGAAACGAGCGTATTTCCGTTTACCGTGCATTTTTCAATGTCGGCAGTGACGAACCCTGTGACGCAAAATTCAAAGTAATGCTCATGGCTGACGGAATAACCGGAGTAAGCTGGGTTGCCTCCGAGGATAAATACACCGATTTGCTTATCGGCAGGTTTGAGGATTTTGATATGCATGAGGTCGAAAGATTTGCGGCATATCTCAGAAAGACCAATCCGAGGCTTGGCACGGAGGTTGTCAGAGGCGGAAGATTCGTTGAAATTCCCGTTCGTCAGCCGCTTGCAATAATGGTTGCCAACGGATATGCGGCGATAGGCGACAGCGCATTCATGACCGTTCCTCTCATAGGCTCGGGAATTGCAAACAGCCTCAAAGCCGCAAGAATACTTGCCGATACGGTTATTGCCGATAAAACCTGTTCGTTCAGCGCAGACACTCTCTGGAGCTACCAGACGGGTTATTATAAAGCTCTCGGCTCAAATCTTGCGCCGCTTGCCTGCGGAAAGCTTCTTTTGCTCAGCCTTTCGCCGAGAGAGGTTGATTATATCTTTGAAAAGGGAATAATAACCGAAGATATGATTACAATCGGAGCAGATTTTACCGGAATAGGCAATGTAAAAATCGACCCCAAGGATTTTATCAACAAAGCAAAGCAGGTTTGTCAGGATACGGAATTGCTGAAAAAGCTCATTGCCTGCGGAGTCAGAATGGGCAAGGTTTCCGCCGCTTGCACTATGATGGTCAAAGGTTTATAATTTCTCTTTCAAATAAAAAACAGAACGCCGTCGGTTTGCTTATAACCGACGGCGTTGTTTGCGTCATATAACAGTAAATCAGATGATTCTGAATGTCTTGACTTCAAAGGGCTTGATATCGAATTCAAAGCTTGTGCCGCTTCCGGCAATTTCCGCTTTGTCATCCTCAATCATGTTGCACTCGATAACCTTTTCAAAGCCGAAGCTCCAGTCAAGCTTGACCTTGCCTCGCTTCTGCTCCTGCTCAACGACCCTGACAATATATCCTCTGCCGTCCTGAGCCTGCTTGATCGCATCGATGACAACATCTTTTCTGCTGAGAGAAACGAGAGATTTGCCCGATTCGATAATTCCGTTAATGCTCTGAGCATTGAGAGCGGCAACGGGCGGAACATTGAACGCAAGGGCTTCCTGAACGGTTTCGGTTCTCCAATCGCCCGAATGCGGGAAAAATGCATATTTGAAGGTGTTGATTCCGTGGTCGCCCGTGCGGTCGGGGCAGGTCGGCGCACGCATAAGAGTTATTCTCATATGGCTGTTGTGGATGTCATAGCCGTATTTGCAGTCGTTGAGAATACTGCAGCCGTAACCGCCCTCTGAAAGGTCAGCCCATTTGTGAGCCGCAACCTCAAATTTTGTGAGGTCAAAGCTTGTGTTCCAATGGGTCGGGCGTTTAACTGCGCCGTGAGCAATTTCATAGGTTGCGTCGGTGTCGATAACGGCAACATCAAAGCCCGCTTTGAGAACCTTGTCGCTCTCGTGCCAGTCAACCTCAGTGTCAAATACAAGCTTTCCGCTGTCTGCATAGAGGATGATATTCTGAGTAATGAGAGACTTGTTGAAGCGTCGCTTGATTCTGATAACGCCCTTGAGAGCGTCGGAAGCGATAACCTCGATGCTTTCTGCTTCTCTCAGCTCCCACATCTTTTTCTGATAGTTCAGTTCAAGATTCCATGCGGTCTCATGAACGCATTTGTCAAGTGAAACGGTGAGAATGTTTCCTCTGCCGTCAAGGCTTTCACGGCAGTTGACTTTATCATAAATGCTTGTGATGATGCCGTCTTCGTCAAATTCAACTTTCAGCCTGCTGTTTTCAAGAATGCCTTTTTCGGCTTTAACGCTTTCAAGCGGATTTTTGCCTGCTTTAAGCTCAAAGACGGTGCAGCTCATCTGCCTGAGACAATCGGGAATGAATGTCAGAACGCCGTTGTCATATGCCGAGGGCAGGGGATTGCCTGCTTTGTCAACTGGATGGCATTCGCTTTCAATTCCGTCAACGGTAACAGGCTCTCTGCTGTCGCAGGCGGTGAGATTCCAAACTGAAACCGTGCCCTTTTCGGCTTTAACAGTGCCGTAGAGTGCGGTAATTGCGTTATCCTTGACAGCGTTGCCGATGCTGTTCATAACGGCATAATCTTTGCGGCAGTCCTCAAACACCGAGTGAATAGACGAGCCGGGGAGAATATCATGGAACTGGTTTGTCATAAGAATGCGCCAGCCCTTTTCAATCTCATCCTTGGGATATTCTTTTCCGAGAAGCTTTTTTGCAAAAACGCTGAGCATTTCCGCTCTTGTGAAAAGGAATTCACCCTTGCGGTTGT